>NZ_JBHUQX010000028.1:0-38544 GCF_042674225.1 Streptomyces sp. NPDC056948 | reverse complement strand
GCCGGGAGCGGGTTCCTCCGCCCAACCGCGGGGGCGGCCCGGCTCCCGCACGCCGGTTCAGCCCCGGGCCACCGCGATGGCCCCCGCGAGCCGCTCTCCCGCCTCGTAGATCATGTACGGGACGCCGCCGTCGGTGCCGAAGGAAGGCGCCGCGGCGCGCCCGTTCTCCGGGGCCGCGCTGCGTGAGTTGTAGAAGACGCCGAGGTGGTTGCGCTTGCTGAAGTCGTTGCCGACTTCGGTGATCATGATGTCGCCGCCGCTGGACTTGTCCTTGTTGTAGACGACGTAGGTGCTGTTGTTGCGGTGCAGCAGGTGCGGACCGCCGACGTTGACGGCGCCGACGTCGCTGTGCCGGATCAGCGGCTTCTGGTCGTAGGTCCAGGTACGGCCGTCTGCGGACCAACCCCAGGCGATGTCACGGTGGTCGGTGGTGTTGTTGAGCATGAAGACCATCACGTAGCGGGCGCCGCGTGAAGGCAGGTCGTGGCGGAAGACCCGGGCGTACGACGCCTCCGTGGTGCCTGCCGGGAGCATGGCGGTCGACAGCACGCCCTTGTCGTACGTGAAGTGGATCCCGTCCTTCGAGCGGGCGAGGCGGGTCGTGGTGTTCTCGCCGTGGAAGTACAGCCAGAGCTCCTTGGCGTCCTGGTTCCACAGCACGTGGGGCGACGAGACATGGCTGACGGAGTAATGCCCTGACCACTTGTTGGAGACGATCGGGTTCGACGGGTACTCCGTGAACGGGCCCTCCAGTGAGTTGCCGTAGGCCAGGCAGATCCCGCCGGGCGGGTCGTGCGGCGCGTAGTACAGGTAGTAGCGGCCGAGGGGGGAGCTCAGCTTGTCGTAGACGCCCCGGATGCAGGGGAAGATGATCTCGTCGGTCGGGTTGTACTTGAGCTGGGACGCCGTCAGCAGGGTGCGGACGTACTTGTAGTCGGGAAATCCGCCGGGCGCGGCGGCCGCGGGCTGGGCACCCACGGCCGTCCCGACGGTGAGAGCGGCTCCGGTGGCGGCGCCGGCGCGCAGGAAGAGACGCCGGTCGAGGTGGTGCTCGCGCATGGTGGGCTCCTATGACGCTATTCAGAGGTGGGTGGCGGCGGTGACACACAGGCCGCCGAGGGCGACCGCCCAGACGTACGGCAGCGTGCGCACCATGACCTGTTGCGGAGTGACGCCCGCGTACTGGGCGCTCCACACGGTCTGGGTGCTGGTGGGGTCGGCGACGCCGAAGACCTGGTTGTACGAGGTGGTCATGCCGAGGACGGCCGCCGCCGGGTAGATGCCGGTGGCGATGAGGACGCCGGCGATGCCCGCGCCGAGCCCGAACACGTTGAGCGGGCCGCGGTAGAGGCACAGCGGCACGAGGAGCGTGAAGACGAGGACGAACAGCACGGGGTTCTGCGGACTGACGGCCTTGACGAGCGGTTCGAGGGCCTCCACGGCGCCGGGCAGTTTCACCGCCGCGAGCAGGATGCCGATGGCGACGAACAGGACCATCGGCGGGGCGGCCACCTCGAAGCCGCCGTACAGGGTGCGCAGCAGCCGCTTGTTCATCGCGCCGGGCCGGGTCGTGGCGACCAGCGCGTACAGGACGCCCGCCAACAGCGAGGGAATGATGGCGAGTTCGAAGCCGAGGGCCAGGACGAGCGGGACGGCGGGGGCGAGCAGCGCGTACCAGGGCGCGTCGCCCAGCTCCTGGCGCCGTGAACGGGGCCTCGTGTCAACGGACTTGAGCGACCAGGCATGCTCGGTGCCGCGGCGTTGTGTCTCGACGAGGACGTAGGCGAGGGCGGCGACCAGCGCGAACGGGAAGAGCTTCACCATGAAGCCGCGCACGGTCGGGATCGGCAGTTCCAGCGCGGTGGAGAAGAACTGCCACACCGGCAGCTCGAAGGGGATGCCCACGGCGATGCCCATCAGCACCGTGCCCGCGGCGGTCACCTTGGGCACGCCGACGGCGATCATCGCGGGGATGCCGATGATGCCGGCGAGCATGGCGGCCGGTGCCGAGCCGGTCACCGTCCCGACGAGGGCGGACACACCGAGCACGCCCAGGGCCACTACGGTCGGGCGGTCACCGCCGAACTCGACGATCTTGCGGACGAGCGTGCCCGCGATTCCGGTCTCGTCGAGGAGCTTGCCCAGCCAGGAGCCCAGAATGATCGCGATCATGGTGGCGGCCAGGGCCGGCGCGCCTTCCTGGAGAACGGTGTCCAGCACGCTGTTCTCGCCGGTGAGCGGTGCCCCGGCGAGGAACGCGATGGCGACGGCGAGCAGCACCAGCGCGAAGGCGGTGGGGAGTCTGCGGGTGAGCATCAGGCCGACGCCGGCCGCCATGACGAGGAGGATCACGACACCCATGGGTCAGTTCTCTCTTCCGGGCCGGGGGAGCGCGGCGCGAAGCGCGGCGGTGAGGAGCAGGGGGCTGCGACCGAGCCCGCAGACGGTTCTGGCGTAGGCGTGGGCGGCGACCTCTTCGGCACCGGCCACATGGCCGGCCACGCGGTGGCGGCCGAGGCGCAGCACGGTGTGGCCGAGCGCCTGCTTGAGCGCTGCCTTCGCCGTGCCGTGGTGGAGGTGGGCGTGCACGGCCTCGTGGGCGAGCGCGGCCGCGCGCACCGAGCCCGGCGGGTACCAGGCACGCCAGCCGCGTGCGTCGACCAGCTCCTCGGCGAGTGCGAGCGTGTCGGTGTAGAGCTCGACCGTCGGGGGCCGCGACGTGTAGCGGGCGAGCAGCATCCGCTCCAGACCGTCGTCCCGCTCGACCACGCGCGCGGTGGAGGAGGGCACGGGGGCGAGCCGCGACCCGAACTCGTCGGCCCTGCGGGCCCATCGGCGCAGCAGCTCGCGGTCGCGACCCTCGTGGGTGGGCGTGGCGGCCAGCAGTCTGACGGCCCATTCGATGTCGTCGACGGATGCGAGGTCCGTCAACTCCCGGATTCGAAAGGCGGGTTCAGTCATGACCGCACCTCCAGCACCGCGACCACCGGCTCGTCGGCCGCGCGGGTGCGCAACTCGCTCTGGGCCAGCGCGAGCAGTGGCTGCGGATCGAGGACGCCGGACAGGTCGGCGATGCGGGAGCCGAGCAGCAGCCGCAGGGCGGGAGCGCGGACCCCGCCGTCGCCGTACGAGGTGGACTCGCCCACCAGTCGCGCGAGCACCTCGGGTGCGCCTGCCACGGTGGTGCTCTCCACGTGGGCGTCGGCGGCGTGATGGCGTACGACGCCGTCCATGTCGACGATCCGCACGGGCCGGAGGGCCTTCCGCAGGCGGCGGTGCGTCCGGGTGCCATAGACGGTGTGGGCGGTGGTGCCCGCCAGGACGTGGACCGCCGCGGGGTCGGCCTTGAGACTGGCCGCCGCGGCACGCAGTCGCTCGGTGTCGTCGGCGCGATGGGACCGGTCCTGGGTGCGCAGTTCGGTGGCGCCGGTGGCGACCGCGCGCACGGTGCTGGTCTGCGGGTCGACGGTGACCTCGACCTCGACGCCTTCGGCGGCGGCGCCCTGGGCGACGACCGCCCGCTCCGCCTCGCCGCGGACGGCGAGGATCTGCTCCTGCGAGGCGCCGGGCACGATCCGCTCGACCTGTTCCCGTACGAGCGCGAGGGCGACGCCGATGGGGCTGATGACCTCGTTGTGGCGGGCGATCCGGCCCTCGATGCCGCTGGTGCGGGCGAGGTGCGGGGTGACGGACGCCGCGCCGCCGCCTCCGCCGACGAGAACGGCCGTGTCCTTGTCGAGGCGGTAGTCGCGGATCATGGCGTCCACGACCGTCTTCACCTGGGCGACGCCCGCGTCGAGGATCCGTGTGGCGGCGGTCGCGACGTCGGTGCCGAGCACGGCGGCCAGCGGCGCGATCGCGGCGCGCGCACTCGACGGGTCGCAGCGGGCGAAGTCCCCCTCCGGGACGCGGCCGACAGCGTTGGCGGCACAAGTCATGGTGAGGGCGAACCGCCCGCCCGCCGCGTCGATCACGACGTAGTCGGCGGGGTCGCCGTCCATGGGCCGGACGGTGTCCACCTTGGCGTCGCGCAACTGGCCGGGGGAGGCGAAGCAGGCGTACGGCAGTCCCGCGATGTGGGCGCTGCGCGGTCCCACACCCGTCACCCGGCCGTCGTCGCCGATCCGCACCATGGAGCCGCCGCCGACGCCGACCGTGCGCACGTCGAGGGCGTTCAGATACGAGGTTTTGCCGAGGACGGTGGCATGCCGGACGGCGACCTTGCCGCGGCGTACGACGCTGATGTCGGTCGACGTGCCTCCGGTCTCCAGGAACGCGCCCTCGCTCACCCGCTCCTGCATCAGAGCGCCCGCGACTCCGGCGGCCGGTCCCGACAGGACCGTCAGGAGCGGTCGGCGGCGCATCTCGTCGAGGGCCATCACGCCGCCGTCGCAGCGCATCACCATCAGGGGCGCGGTCACGCCCGCCTTGGTGATGGACGCGTCGACGAGGTCGGCGGTGGCCAGCATGCGGGGCAGGATCGCCGCGTTGACCACGGCGGTGCGGGTGCGCTTGTGCAGCCCGTACAGCGAGGTGATCTCGTGCGCGGCGGTCATCGGCAGTCCGTACGGCCGTGCCGCGTCCAGCACGGCCCGCTCGCCCTCGGGACGGTCGACGCTGAACGGCTGGCTGGCGACGAGGACTTGAGCGCCTCCACCCTCCGACTGCCCGTCCTTCAACTGCTCGACGGCGCGACGGACGGCCGCCGCGTCGTCAGGGTCGGCGACATGCGCGTAGGCCAGCGGGAGCCTCTTGCCGGGGGCGAGTTCGAGCTTGCCGAACGAGGCGAGGCGGCGGGTGAACACCGCTGAAGGGCCGGCTCCGATGCCGATCAGTCCGACGGTCGCCACGTCGCCCTCCAGGAGGGCGTTGGTGGCCTGGGTCGTGCCGTGCGCGAGGAAAGCGACGTCGGTCGGGGCACAGCCGGTCTGTTCCAGGAGCCGGTCGAGAGCCTCGACGATGCCGTGCGCGACGCCGTCCTCGTGATGGTGGCTGGTGGGGACCTTGACCTGCCCCAGGAGTTCGAGGCTCGTGGCGTCCACGGCCACGGCATCGGTGAAGGTTCCGCCCACGTCGATGCCGACGCGGATGCGGGGTGTGTTCATGAACGGGCACCTCCTTGTGCTGGTCCATGTGCGGGGGTCGTTCAGTAACCGCGTACGTCCGGCCAGTGCCGTTGCACTCCGTCGCGGTCGAGCAGTCGAGCGAACTCCTCGAACCGCTTCTCGTCGGCCTGCACCTGCTGCGGCTCGACGTCCTCTGCCAGGCAGTGCGCGGCCAGGGCACCGGCGACCTCGCCGACGTTCCACTCCACCGGGTGGAGCCGGTAGCAGCCGTTGGTGATGTGCGTGGTGCCGATGTTCTTGCCCGCGGGCAGCAGGTTGCGGACCCGCCGCGGCACCAGCGCCCCGAGGGGGATCTCGAAGGGCACCGAGCCGATGTCGACGTAGTTGTCGCCGCCGGTCGAGGGATGCAGGTCGATGCGGTAACCGCCCACGCCGACGGAGTCCCGGTGCCGGGTGCCGCCGTACGGGCCGACGATGTCGATCGCCACGTCGTGCTCGGTGACCGTGGTGACGGCCTTGATACGGCGGGACTCGCGGACGTACGCCGCCTTGGCCAGCCCGTCCGCCGTGCCGGTCACGTCCGGGCGGATCCGCAGGCCCGGGAAGCCGGTGCCGCCGTCGGGACGCGGTGCCTCGGTCTGCAGCCAGTACAGCAGCGACAGCGACAACTGCCGTGCCCCGCGCAGCGCTTCGGCCTCCTGGCCGATGTACGGCTTGAGCCAGTAGTCGTTGAGCGGCCAGTTGACGAGGGTGATGTCGGAGTCGAAGGCGGCCGGTGTGTGCAGCTTGCGGGCGAGGATCCGGCGAAAGCCCCACAGTTCCTTGTCGCCGGCGTCGGCGCTCTGGTCGGCGGAGACGGCGAGCGGGTCGAGATCGGGATTCGGTACGAAGGTCCGCGGTACCGGCTCCAGCGTGCGCGGGTCGGGCGCCTCGAAGCCGAGCAGCGGGCCGGGCCAGAACGAGGGCCGGTAGGCGCGCCAGAAGTCGAAGTCCTCCGGGCGGTCGATCGTGTGGTCCTCGCCCTCGTGGTGGGAGAGCGCGAAGCAGACCGTGATGCCCTGCTGGTTGTCGGGCCGGGCCTCGTCCGGGGCGTGCGGCTCGTCGAACTCGGCGCGTGCCTCGGCCCCGTTCGCGTGCTCGACGCCCGCGAGGTGGAGGAGTTCACCCGTCTCGGTGGCGTCCAGGACGTACCGCGCCGTGAAGGTGCGACGCGTCCCGTCACGCAGATCCTCCAGGGTCACCGCCCGTACGACATCGTTGTCGGCGTCGGCCTCGGCGGAGACTGCCCGGTGCTCGGTGAGTACGGTCAGCCGCCCCGCCGCCCGGTGCGGCGCGAGCATGCCCTCCAGGACGGCGAGGGCGACCCGCGGCTCATGGCAGAGCTTGCTGACGCGGCCCGCCCCCGGGTTGAGGTCGGTGAGCGCCAGAGCCTCGGCCCGCAGCGGGTACCAGTGGCGGTAGTACCGCCGGATCTCCTCGCGCAGCCGCCGGTACGAGGCGGTCGTGCCGAACCGCTCCACCCACGGGTGCTCGTCGGGCGGTACGGCCTGGCTGGTGAGCTGGCCGCCGATCCAGTCCGTCTCCTCGGTGAGCACGACGCTGCGTCCCGCCCGGCAGGCGGCGAGCGCGGCGGCCACGCCACCGAGGCCGCCGCCCACGACGAGGATGTCTGCTTCGGGTATCACGCTTCTCCTTGCTGCCGGATCAGGTTCAGGGGGATGAAGCCGGTGTGGACGCTGCTCAGGGACGGGCGGGCGGCGGTCCGGTCGTCGGACCCGGGCGGAAGACACAGCCGACGAGCGGCTCGCGCGCCTCCTCGCCCGTGACCAGCGCGGCCAGCGACCGCACGGCCGCGGCGCCCAACTGCGGCCGGGGGATGTCGAATCCGGTCGGAACCGGCCCGCTCGCCAGATCGGCGGGCGGACTGCCGAGCAGGGCGAGGGACACCTCTCCGGGGCAGTCGAGTCCCGCCTCGCGCACGGCGGAGAGCAGACCCCGCCAGGCGGCCCCCGTGTCGGTCTCCTCCGCGACGAAGGCCGTCACCCCTTCGTCGGCCCAGGCACGCAGCCGTTCGGGGGTGAGCTCCCGCTGCGGATCAGCGGTCCGGAAGACGGCCGCGGGCCCGGAGTGCAGCCCAGCGCCCTCCAACCCCTCCAGGAAGCCGCGCTGACGGTCAGTCGAGGCGGGAGCGTCGTCGTCCTCACGGACGAGAACGATCCGCTGATGCCCGAGCCCGGCCAGATGACCCACGACGTCACGGGTGGCCTCGACATAGTCCGCACCCACCCAGGCCACACCCTCCAACTCCTCGCGGCGGCCCAGGTGCACGACGGGGAAGCCGTCCTCGACCAGCCGCTTGAGCTCCGCCCGGGGCGTGTGCCGGCCGATGAACAGACAGCCGTCCGCGAGCCGGACCCGGCTCAGGGCGTCGGGACCCGCGGCCCCCGCGCCTCCGGTGCTCGACCCGGTGAACAGCACCAGGTCGTAGCCGAGCGCCGCCGCCTCGCGCTCCACGCCGACCAGGAAGGGGTAGTACGAGTGCTGCACATCGGTGGGGAACGTGGCGGTGAAGCTGAAGACCCCGAGGAGGTTGTTGCGGGCGGCGGCCAGCCGCCGGGCGGCCGGGTCGGGCACGTAGCCGAGGCTGCGGGCCGCCTCCAGGACCCGCCGGCGGGTCTCCTCGGAGATGACGGGCCCCTTGCCGTCGGGCTTCGGGGAGAGCACCAGGGACACGGTCGCCTGCGACACCCCCGCGAGCCTAGCCACCTCGGCCTGCCGTGGCCGCGACGTACGTCCGGCCGGAGCGGGCGTACGCCCGGGCCGCTTCCTGGGTTCCACCGTGACCTTCTCCCGTTAATGCGTATTACCTAATGCGCATTACTGGAGACTGCACCTCCCCGCACAGCGGGTCAAGGCTTGGGACAGAAGTGCTGCCGAACAGCGCGACGCAGGCGGGAGTGACCTGGCGAGGCCTGCCGTGCTGTCCCCGAGGTGCTGCGCGGCGTGGTGGTCAGCTCCAGCCGAACCGCCGGTCCACCACCGCGGCGAACTCCTCAAGGGTCAGTACCGCGTCCCCGTTCTGGTCGGCCGTGTCGAACAACGCGGAGGAAGCGTCGACGTCCTGCACTCCCCAGAACGGCAGCACGCCCGAGGCGGCCAGGGACGGTCCGTTCGTGCGCAGGGCGACGATCACCTCTACCCGGGTGAGAACCCCGTCGTGGTCGAGGTCGAGCGCCTCGAACAGCTTGCGGGCCTTGTCGCTCATCGTTGTCCCCATCGCATGGAGGTCAGGCGGGCAGATGCGTCCCGCTCACTGGCGAGGACGCCCTACGCGCCGACCGGGTTGCCCCCGGTCAGGAAGCCGGTTCCAGGCGAACACAGCAGTAGCCGGGACTCGGGGCCAGGCACGCCTGGAGGGTCTTCGTACCGAGGCCTTCAAGGGCGCCGCGGAGCAGGCGCAGGTTCATGCCGCAGACGGTCTCTGTGTGGTCGCGGGCGAGCGCGTGGAAGGGGCAGTTGCCCAGCACGATCGCGTCGCCGTCATGGCGGGGCTCGAACCCGTTCCGTTCCAGCAGGTCGAACACGCCCGTGTCGCCTTGGCCGGCGAGCTGGGCGCCAAGATCGTGGGCTTTGCGGTGCAAGACGGTACGGACCGGCTCGCCGGTGGCTTCGGATTCCTCCATGGCCTGGGCGAGGAGCCGTCCGGCCAGCTCGTAGTGCCGCTCGGGCAGGCTGACGGAGACCTGCTTGGTAGAGCGCTTGTAGAGCTTGGCCGGCCTCCCCGCCCCTGGACCGGTGCGGCCGCTGCGCCGTTCGTAGACGACGTCGAGGAGCGACTCGTCCGCCAGGCGGTCCAGATGGAACGCCGCGGTCTGACGTGCGAGACCGAGGGCGGTGGCGGCTTCGTCGCGGCTGACAGGCTCCGGCTGGCGCACGACGTGCTCATACAGCCGCATCCGGGTCGGCTCGTCCAGTGCGGCGACCGCGGAAACGTCGGCACGGGGCGCTTGCTGCGGGTGATCCATGAACCCCAGTGTAAAACCCATGGCTATTGACTAAAGAACGTCGCCGCGCTTCTATCGTTAATGAGAGTCATCGATAGAAGGAGTTGTACATGTCGTCCCCGACCACAACCACCACGTCCGCCGTCCCCCGGCGATCCGGGTTCACCGACCCCGGCTACCAGGCGTTCGTCATCCTGCGTACCGGGTTCACCGTGGCGCCGATCCTGTTCGGGCTGGACAAGTTCGCCAACCTGCTCGTGGACTGGCCCGCCTACCTCGCGCCCTGGATCAACGACATCGTCCCCGGCAGTGCCCAAGCGGCGATGTACGCCGTCGGTGTCATCGAGATCGTCGCGGGACTCGTCGTCGCCATCGCCCCGCGCTTCGGAGGCTGGCTGGTGGCCGGATGGCTGGCCGGCATCATCGTCAACCTGCTGACCATCCCCGACTACTACGACATCGCGCTGCGCGACTTCGGTCTTCTGCTCGGCGCGGTCGCCCTGGCCCGGCTTGCCCAGCACTACCACGGCGAGCGGCCATAGCTCAGGGGACCACGTCGTACGTGAACAGGGCGGTGTTGTCGAGCGTCTTCCGGGGCGTGGCGCCCGCGCCCAGGGGCGAGATGAGCGGGTCATCGATCCGATGGCCCAGGAGGTCCGCTGATTCCGACATCGCAGGGACATAGTTTCGCCCGTGCCGATTCATCCAGCCTTCCCACAACCGGTCCACGTTGGCGTGGTGCAGGAAGAAGACCGGATCGTTCGGTGACGAGGCCGGCGCCATGTCCCCGCCGATCCACCGGTGCACCTGGTTGTGGAGCCCCGTTCCGGTGAAGCCCTCGAGCCGTCCTCGGAATCCTCGCGAGTTGTGGAGCCAGGGAGCGAAGTCGTACGTGGCGAGGTCCGGGTCCCCGAGCGGCGCCGCCTGTGTATTGAAGGCGGCCCCCACATCCAGGGCGTTGGGGAGAGTCGGGGAACCGCTCCGGAACTTGCGGCGCAAGCCCCTGTTCGTCTGGCGGAGGTCGACGCCTGGGGGAGCCTCCAGCCTGATCCGGAAACCGTTCGGGTCGCCGGGCTTGAAGGCGAACGGCCCGTCGGCCACCGGATCGCCCGTCCCGCCCATGAAATCCGGCTTCCAGATCAGCGCCGTCTCGGGGGCCGGCAGCGAGCCGTCGATCGACCAGTCCCAATACGGAAGTCCGAAGTCGGCATCGTCCAGGACTCGTTGGAGGTGCGCCTCCAGGAGATTCAGCATGAACCGGTGCCACGGCAGGAACACCGGGCCCCGGTGCGCCGCGTTGCGGATGTTCACGTTCCCGCTCGGGGGGACGGGAGTCATCATCGCCTTGACGTGCCAGATGACGAACAGGTCATAGGTCCGTACCGGCGCGGGTGGTCCGGGGATACCGAACGCGGTGGTCTTGAGTGTCGAGTCTTCCCGCTTGAGGCGCAGGACGCCTTCGATGTAGGCGTCCCGGGCGTCGGGGCTGGTGATGATGTTCCTGCGTACGACGGCCATGTGTCAGACGCCCCCCTTGTGGTCGGGCCCGGGCCCGTGGCCGTGGTGGTCCGGATGGCCTCCGTTGTCGCCGCCACCGGGGCCGTCGCCGCCCGGGAAGTCGGCGGGGAAGTTCTCGATCAGAGCCCGGATGGTGTCTGTCGCGGACAAGAACTCGTAGGTGGGCAGGGCATGGCTGTGGACCTGACCGTCGTTCGACACGATGAGCGGAGCGGTGAGGGGCGCACCGTCCACCGTGATCTCGTAGGTCGTCTTGATGACGATGTGGTGGCCCTGGAAGTCGTCTTCGCGGATGCTGATCAGGGGCCCGTGGTGGTGCGGCTGCTGAGGCAACTCCGCCAAGTAGTTTCCGAGAACCGTGGGGTCGGCAGCCGCAGCCAGTTCCTCAGGGGTCACAAGACACCTTTCTTGAGCGCAAGACGTCAAGGGCCATCGGCACGATGACTGTGCCCCGAGTCTCGGAGTGCCCGGGTTCGGCTGCACGCCGAGTACGGCAAACAGGTGGGTCGCCTGCCGCGGTCTCCGCCCTGGTTCGCCTCGCGGCCGGCCGTACCCTGCCGAGGGCAGCAGTAGGCACGTATCGGACGGTGGCAGATCGATGACCGACGCAGAGACGACCCCAGGCACCCCCCTGCCGCGGGTGCTGTGCAATACCGAGTCGCTCCTCTCTGACGACTCGACACCGGCGGGTGCGCTGTGGCGACTGGCCGAGTCAGGACGGCAGCTGGACGCCAACCTCATCCGCATCCCACCCCAAGGGCGTATCGACACGCATACCGAGCCCGACCTCGACGTCCTCCTGCTCGTCGTCGCCGGTGACGGCACCCTCGGCCCGGCAGCAGACCCGCAGACGACCCTGGCCCCCGGCACTCTGGTCTGGCTGCCGCACGGCAGCGAACGCAGCCTGGTCGCGGGGAGCAGCGGCTTGTCCTACGTGACCGTGCACCGTCGCCGCCCGGGCATGCAGATTCGTACCCGGCCCAGCACGTGACACCGACGGCACCCAGACCGCTGGGCGTCCCGGCGCGGAGAGCTGTACGGCCGAGTGGGCGGCGTCAGACGACGGTGGCGACCGAGATTCCGATGACGATGAACAGCCAGCCGGTCGTCAGCTCCCAGCGGTGGCGGATCTTCGGCCTGGCGAGCCGACGGCCTCACCCAGGCACTGCCCGCCGTACGGCGCCTCGCGGACGAATCGCCGTCCGGCGAAGTCCGGGCCGCCGCGCTCTCGCTCCTCGCCGGGGACGACGAGACCGACGAGCACACCCGCCACGACGTACGTCGTTTCCTGCGCGGCCTGGACGACCCGTACGAGACGGTCCGTCACGAGGCCGTCCTCGGTCTCGAACGCCGGGTGACGGCGACCGGGTCGCTGCCGCCCGGAAGCGAGGATGCGCACCGCCGGCTGACCGCCCTCACCGCGGACGCGTCCCCACGGCTGCGCCAGGCCGCCACCAGAGTCCTCGAGGCGCTGGGCACCGGCCCACGGGCCTGAACCACGGCGGCACCATCCACCGAGCCTGAACCACCGCGGCACCCTCCACTCCACGCAGCACCCGCACCGGCGATTCTCGGACCCCTGCCGCCGTACACCGTGTGTCGTCCGCCTCGCCGGGCCACACTGGGACCCATGCGGCTGGTGATCATGACGGCGGGATCGCGCGGCGACGTCGCGCCGTACACCGGGTTGGGCGCGGGGCTGGCGCGGAGCGGGCACGAGGTCACGCTCGTCACCCACGGACTGTTCGAGCCGCTGACCGCCGGCTCCGGGGTGCGGTTCCATCCGACCCCGGTCGACCCGCACGCCGAGCTGCACTCCGAGCGCGGCCGCGGCCTGCACGCCAGCACGACGGGGCTCGGCAAACTGCTGCGCGTCGTCTCGATGGCCCGGTCGGCGGCCGAGGAGATGACCGACGACCTCGTCCGGGCGGCACGCGGCGCCGACGCGGTACTGGCAGCCGGTGCCGTGGCACCGCTGGGCCGCGCCATCGCCGAGGGCCTGACTCTGCCCAGTCTGGGACTGTTCCTCCAACCCCAGCACCCGACAAGGGAGTTCGGGGCACCCATGCTCGGCGGACGCTCGCTCGGCACCGTGGGCAACCACCTCGGCGGACTGGCCGTCACCACCGCCGTCGACCAGGTCTTCACCCAGGCCGTGCGCCGACTGCGCACCCGGCACGGCATGCCCCTGCCCGGCCCCGCCGCGATCCGCCGGGCCCATGAGCGGGCGCGGTGGCCGGTGCTGCACGGCTTCAGCGAGGTGGTGGTGTCCCGGCCGCGGGACTGGCGGCCCGGGCTGGAGATCGCCGGGTACTGGTGGCCGTACGACACCCGGACCCTGCCCGTGGAAGTGGAGGAGTTCCTCGCCGCCGGGCCCGCCCCCGTCTTCATCGGGCTGGGCAGCGCCACCGTGCCGGATCCTGAGCGTCTCAGCGGCGAGATCGTGCGCGCCCTGCGCGCTGCCGGACTGCGCGGCATCATCCAGCAGGGGTGGGCGGGCCTCGCCGCCCGCACCGACGACGTGATCACCGTCGGCGATGTGCCGCACGCGCCGCTGTTTCCCCGGACGGCCGCCGTCGTCCACCACGCCGGAGCCGGCACCACCGCCGCCGTCCTGCGCGCGGGTGTCCCGACCGTTCCGGTGCCGGTGCAGTTCGACGCCGGTTTCTGGGCGGCCCGTCTCGTCGCGCTGGGCACCGCCCCCTGTGCCGTCCCCTTGCGCCGTCTCACCGCGGGCACGCTCGCTCCCGCCCTGCGCCGGGCCGTGGGCGACCCGGCCCATCGTGACCGTGCCCAGGACGTGGCGCGCCGCCTGGCCGAGGAGGACGGCGTGGCACCGGTTCTGGCGGCACTCGGCCGACTCGCGAAGTGAGCCGCGACCGGGCGCCGTAACTCACGACAGCGGCACGGTCGACCCCCTGATCACCACCCGGCAGGGCAGGGTCTCGGTCCCGGAGCGGCGCGTCCCGCCGGAGATCGCCGTGAACAGGGCGTGCGCGGCGGCCCGTCCGACCTGTTCGAGGTTCATGTCGACACTGGTCAGCGGCGGCCGGGACGCGGACGTCAGGACCCGCCAGTTGTCGAAGCCCATGACCGCCACGTCCTCCGGCACCCGCCGGCCGCGTTCGCGCAGGAGGTCGATGACGCCCCGGGCGATCTGGTCGCTGCCGCACAGCACGGCGTCCACCTCCGGGTGCTGGTCGAGCAGCATCGCTGTGGCCGCCCGCCCCCAGCCCTCCGACCAGGCCCCGAACCGCGGTTCGCCCACCAGGGTCAGGCCGGCGTCGGCGAGTGCGGCCCGGGTGCCCTCGGCCCGCTCCTGCGCGGCGGCGTACCCGGGGTCGCCGGTGATGTGCGCGATCCGGGTACGGCCGCAGGCCAGCAGATGCTCCACGGCGATCTGGCCCGCGCCGACGCTGTCCGGGACGATGGACAGATCCTCCGGATTCTCCGACGGCGCGTACGCGTAGACCACGGGGACCGGCAGCTCCCGCCCCAGGGACGGACGCGGATCGGTCCGGCTGCCCACCACGATCAGTCCGTCGACCCGGCGGCCCAGCAGTGCGCGGACATGGTGCTGTTCGCGGATCGCGTCCCCGCGGGCGTCGCACAGGAACACCGCGACCTCGCCCGCTCCGAACGCGTCCTCGGCGCCCATCAGTATCGGGATACTGAACCGGCCCTCCAGGTCGCTGGTCAGCAGACCCACGGTGCCCGTCCGTCCGGCCAGCAGGCCCCGGGCCACCTGGTTGGGCCGGAACGCGAGGCGCTCGGCCGCCTCGATCACGCGTGTTCTGGTCTCCGCCCGCACCTGGCTGCGGCCGTTGAGGGCCTTGGACGCCGTGGCGATCGACACGCCCGCCAGCCGGGCGACATCGCTGAGGGTGGCGGGCTGCGAACGCGAGGGGCCGGTGGCCTGTGCCATGGGTCTTCTCCTGTCTCGCGTCGTCTGCCGACGCCGTCGAGGGCACCCCGAACAGTACGCGGAAATTTTCGGTCCTGTGCTCGTCCGGGTTTTCGAGTTCATCTCAGAAACCGCTTCACGCAAGGGGATTGACGGGTCGTGGGATGCATCCTTAGCGTCTCAGAAAGCCTTTTCGGCCCGTTTCCGCCACTCAGTTCAGTGCCACCACATCATTGTCCCGACCGGCAGGCCCGCACACGGGCCCGCCGCGACACAAGGGGAATCGACCATGGGGAGCACGGCCGGACCGCGTGGACACATACGCCGCCTCGTCACAGGTGCCATCGCCCTGCTCGCCACCGCGAGCCTGGTCACCGCATGCGGCTCGGACAACGACGGTTCCGGCGGGGGAGGGGGCAAGGCTGCCGCCGGCGGTGTCGACGACGGCACCAAGCTGACGATGTGGACGCGTGCCGCGACCCGGCCGCAGAGCGAGGCCCTGGTCGAGGCGTACAACGCGAGCCACAAGAACAAGATCGAGCTGACCGTCGTCCCCACCGACGACTACCAGGCCAAGGTCGGCGCCGCGGCCGGATCACGCGATCTGCCCGACCTGTTCGCCTCCGACGTCGTGTTCGTGCCCAACTACACCTCCAGCGGCCTCTTCGCCGACCTCACCGACCGCGTCGACGCCCTGCCCTTCGCCGAGCACCTGGCCCAGTCGCACATCAAGGCCGGCACGTACGAGGACAAGAAGTACGTCGTCCCGCACACCCTCGACCTGTCGGTGCTCTTCTACAACAAGGAGCTCTACCGGAAGGCGAAGCTCGACCCCGAGAAGCCGCCCACCACCGTGCGCGAGTGGGACCGGCAGGCGCGGGCCGTGGACGCGCTGGGCGGCGGTGTCGACGGCACCTTCTTCGGCGGCAACTGCGGCGGCTGCGGCGTCTTCACCTGGTGGCCGTCCGTCTGGGCGGCCGGGGAGGACGTCCTGAACGAGGAGGGCACCGAGGCGAATCTCGCCTCCACCGCCTCGAAGAAGGTCTACGACACCTACCGAGGCTGGGTACGGGACTCCATCGTGGCGCCCGGCGCCCGCGAGGAGACGGGCACCACCTGGACCGGGATCTTCCCCAAGGGCAAGGTCGGCGTGATGCCCATGCCGTCGACCACGCTCGGGCTGATGCCCAAGGACCTCGACCTCGGCGTCGCGCCCATCCCCGGCCCCGACGGCGGCAAGTCCACCTTCGTCGGCGGAGACGCCATCGGCATCTCCGCCACCAGCGAGTCGGCCGACCAGGCCTGGAACTTCCTCGCCTGGTCCCTGGGCGACAAGGCACAGGTCGACGTCGTCGCCGCGCACAAGGACGTGGTGGCCCGCACCGACCTGGCGTCCAACAAGCACTCCAAGTCCGACCCGCGCCTGGTCACCATCAACGAACTCGTCGCCGACGGCCGCACCCCGTACGCGATGAAGTTCGGCCAGACCTTCAACGACCCCAACGGGCCCTGGCTGGAGCTGATGCGCCACGCCGTCTTCGGCGACGGGAAGACGGTCGAGAAGGACAACGACGCCGTCACCGCCTCACTGGCCGACTGAACCGACCCTCCCGACGTCCTACGGCCAAGGAGAGCCATGCCGGTGAAAGTGGCAGTCCGGGCGACGGCCGCGCACGTGACCTCGCCGCGGCCGCGGGGCGGCACACCCCCGCCCCGCTGGCGCTCCCGCAAGGCCAAGGGCCTGGCCTACGCCGCCCCCACGGCGGTGTTCGTCACGGTCTTCTTCCTGCTGCCCCTGCTCCTGGTCGGGCAGATGTCGCTCAGCGACTGGCCGCTGCTGGCGGGAGGCCGGGGCGTCAACGCGCCCGAGAACTACACCGACATCACTGACAGCACCCTGTTCTGGCCCGCGATCCGCTTCACCCTCCTCTACACCGTGATCGTCACGGTCGTCCTGCTCGCCCTGGCGCTGCTCCTGGCCCTGCTGGTGCAGGAGTCCCGCCCGGGCGCGGGCTTCTTCCGCACGGTCTACTTCCTGCCCGGCGCCCTCGGGCTGGCCTCCGCCTCCCTGCTGTTCTGGGGCCTGTACAGCCCGACCACCGGCCCGCTCAGCCGCATCCTCGAAGGCCTCGGCCTCGTCGACGACCCGGTGTCCTTCCTCGGCTCACCGACCTCGGCCCTGTGGTCGACGGTGTTCCTGATCGTCTGGAAGTTCGCCGGCTTCTACATGCTGATCCTGCTCGTGGGCCTGCAGCGCATCCCGCACGAGGTGTACGAGGCGGCACGGATGGACGGAGCGAGCCGCGCCCAGATCTTCCGCTCCATCACCCTGCCGCTGCTGCGGCCCTCCCTCGCCCTGTGCCTCCTGCTGTGCGTGACCGGCTCCCTGCTCGCCTTCGACCAGTTCTTCATCCTCACCAAGGGCGGACCGGACAACAGCACGGTCACCGTCGTCCAGCTCATCTACCGGGAGGCGTTCCAGCGGCTGAACCTCGGTACCGCGGCGGCCCTTTCGATCCTCGTGCTGGCCGCGCTGCTCCTGCTGAACGCCCTGCAGTTCCGGGGCCTGCGCCGCGCCGACGAGTCATGACACCCGCCGCCTCATGAGAAGGGACACCACGGTGCTCACCCGCGCCCTGGGCCGGACGCCCCACTACGTCCTCGCCGGCGGTCTGGCCGTCATCTTCCTCTTTCCCCTGCTGTGGAACGCCTGGGCGTCGGTGAGCGGCCAGCCGGGCACCGCCCAGCAGTCCGGCTACGGCCTCGGCAACTACCGGACGCTGCTCGAGTACGACGCGGGCCTGTGGCGCTACCTGCTCAACAGCACGGTCGTCTCGGCACTGACCGTCGCCCTGACCCTGGGGGTGTCCCTGCTGGGCGGCTACGCCTTCGCCCGCTTCGACTTCCCCGGCAAGAACCTGCTGTTCCTGCTGACCCTGGCCATCCTCATGGTCCCCTACGCCACTCTCCTCATCCCGCTCTACGTCCTGCTGGGCCGGCTCCATCTGCAGAACTCGCTGATCGGGCTGAGCCTTGTCCTGGCCATGTTCCAACTGCCGTTCGCCACCTTCATGATGCGGATCTCCTTCGAGGCGGTGCCCCGCGAACTGGAGGAGTCGGCCCTCGTCGACGGCTGCGGCACGGCGGGCGCGCTGCGCCGGGTGCTCCTGCCGGCGGTGCGGCCGGGACTGATCACCGTGGGACTGTTCGCGTTCCTCGCCGCCTGGAACGACTTCATCGCACCGCTGATCCTCATCTCCGACAGCGAGAAGGCACCGCTGCCCCTGGCCGTCGCCAACCTGCGGCAGCAGAGCATGGGCGCCGTCGACTACGGCGCCACCGAGGCGGGCGTGGTGGTCCTGGCCGTGCCCTGCCTGCTGCTCTTCCTGCTTCTGCAACGGCACTACATCAGGGGTTTCATGTCCGGCGCCCTCAAGGGCTGAGCCACCGCACGACCGTTTCCACGGACAACCGGAAGGACGTAGACGAAGGCATGGACTGGTGAGGGAGAACACCGCACGCTCGCTCGTGCTGCCGGTGGCGCCGACCCGGGGCCGGCTGCGCCCCCTCGGCCTGGACGAGGTCCGGATCACCGGCGGCTTCTGGGCCCGGCGCCGCCACACCAACGCGACCGCGACACTCGGCCACTGCCGCGACTGGATGGAACGCGAGGGCTGGACCGGCAACTTCCGGGCCGCGGCCGAGGGCCGGATCCACACCGACCGGCGCGGCCGGGAGTTCGCCGACTCCGAGATCTACAAGCTCCTCGAGGCCATGGCCTGGCAGGGTGCTTCGTACGACGGGGACGTCGCCGCGCTCACCGACGTCATCGCCCCCGCCCAGCGCCCGGACGGCTATCTGAACACCGCCTTCGGCCGCCCCGGACAGCAGCCCCGCTACAGCGACCTCGAATGGGGCCACGAACTCTACTGTCACGGGTTCCTCATCCAGGCGGGTGTGGCCCAAACCCGAGCCCGGGGCGAGGGCGAGCTGACGAAGATCGCCCGGCGGGCGGCCGACCATGTGTGCGCCACCTTCGGCCCGGGCGGCATCGAGGGCGTCTGCGGGCACCCAGGGATCGAGACCGGCCTGGTGGAACTGGCCAGGCTGACCGGGGAGCAGCGCTACCTCGACCAGGCAGCCCTCTTCGTCGACCGCCGCGGACATCGCACCCTCGCCGACATCGAGTTCGGCCGCGCCTACTTCCAGGACGACATGCCCGTGCGGGACGCCACCGTGCTGCGCGGACACGCCGTACGTGCCCTCTACCTCGCGGCCGGTGCCGTCGACGTCGCCGTGGAGACCGGGGACGACGCCCTGCTCGCCGCCGTCGTACGGCAGTGGGAGGCGACGGTCGCCCGGCGGACCTATCTGACCGGCGGGATGGGCTCGCACCACCGCGACGAGTCCTTCGGCGACGACTTCGTGCTGCCACCGGACCGCGCCTACTCGGAGACCTGCGCCGGTGTCGCCTCCGTGATGCTCGCCTGGCGGCTGCTGCTGGCCACCGGTGAGCCACGCTTCGCGGACCTGGCCGAGCGGACCCTGTTCAACGTGATCGCCGCCTCCCCGTCCGAGGACGGCCGGTCCTACTTCTACGCCAACACCCTGCACCGCCGTCACCGGGGCACCGTGCCCCCGGCGGACCGCGTCAGCCCGCGCGCCGACTCGGGCCTGCGCGCCCCCTGGTTCGCCGTCTCGTGCTGCCCGACCAACGTGGCGCGCACGCTCGCCCAGTTGCCGGCGTATCTGGCGACGGCGGACGACGAGGGCCTGCAACTGCACCAGTACGCCGACGCGGAACTCGCCACCTCCCTGGGCGACGGGCAGGGCGTGGCGCTGCGGGTCCGTACCGACTACCCGACCGGCGGGACCGTGGCCCTGCGGATCGACCGCTCCCCGGCCCGCCCCTGGACCCTGTCCCTGCGCGTCCCCGCGTGGACGGTGGGGGAGACCGCCCAACTGGTCGACCCGGACGGGAATCGCCGGTCGGTCGCCCCCGGCACGGCGCAGCTCACCCGGGTCTTCCGGCCCGGCGACGAGATACGCCTTGAACTGCCTGTCACCCCGCGCTGGATCCGGTCCGACCCGCGCATCGACGCGACACGCGGCACGGCGGCCGTCCAGCGCGGCCCCCTCGTGTACTGCGCCGAATCCACCGACCTGCCGGACGGACACGAGGTCGACGCGGTCCGTGTGGACCTCTCCGAGGAACCGGAGGACGGGCCGGGCGACACGGTCGTCGCGCCCGGTGAACTCGTCGGACCGCACGACACCCCCTGGCCGTACCCGCCACTCGACGGAGCCACGGCAGCCGCGACCGACCCCGAGGCCATCACCCTCGTCCCCTACCACTCCTGGGCGAACCGCGGCCCCTCGACCATGCGCGTGTGGCTGCCGACGACCCAGCCCCCGACAACGCCCACCGAGAGGTAGCCGTGCCCGCACAGCGAAGACGACACCGCCGCGGCCTCCTGGCCGGAGCGCTGGCCCTGGGTCTGCTGGCCCCACTCGCGGCAACCGCCCCGGCCGCGGCGGACAACACGGCGATCGGCTACCCGGTCTACACCGGATCCGACCACCCCGTCCCCACGCTCCCGGCCGGCTTCACCGTCCACCGCACCCTGCGCACCCAGTACGAGGCCGACCGCAGAGCCGGGGACGGCACCGACTTCTGGATGGACCGCATGCTGGCCCGCAAGGGCGAGGACCCAGCGGGGGACTGGCTGTTCACCCGTGGACGCGCCCTGTTCATGAAGGAACACGCGCCGTCCCAACTGGGCTTCGGCGGCAAGGTCGCCTACTGGGAGAGCATCGACAACCGGTCCGCGTACACCATCACCCTGAACGTCGACGGCGAGAACCTCACCCTGCGGGAGAACACCGCCGCCCGCACGCAGACCCCCAGCTACTGGCGCAGCGAGTTCACCCACGAGGCCACCGGCCTGAAGGTGACACAGACCAAGTTCATCACCGAAGCGAACGCCGCCGTCACGAACCTGGCCCTCACCAACACCGGCCCTGAGCGCCGTGAGGTCCGGCTGCGCGCCACGTCCCCGTACACGACGACCGCCGAGGGCCGTGAGCTCACCGGCGCGGTGCCCGCGAAGAACAACCTCACGACCGTCTTCCCCCGCCTCAGCGGAGACGGCTTCACCGCCGAGGACGAGTCGCTGACCCGCACGCTGACCCTGCCGGCGGGCCGCACCCTCACCACCAAGGTCCAACTCGGCTTCGTCACCGAGGAGATCACCGACTCCCGCCCGGAGTACGACGCCGTGCGCACCGCGTCCCCGGCCACGGCCTTCCGCCGGCACGTACAGACGTACAACCGCTGGTGGGCCGAGAACCTGCCCTACCTCGACATCCCCGACGACAACATCGAGAAGACGCTCTACTACCGCTGGTGGCTGCTGCGCTACAACTACCTCGACGCCGACATCCCGGGCAGCGACTACCAGTTCCCCACCTCCATGGAGGGCGTGCTCGGCTACAACAACGCCATCGCTCTCACGGTCGGCATGTTCGTCGACGACCTCAAGTACCTGCGCGACCCGAGCTACTCGTACGGCCCGTGGCTGTCGGCCGGCGAGGTCTCGAAGAACGGCAAGTACACCGACAACCCGGGCGACCCGGAGAACTGGTCCAACAGCTACACCCAGTACATCTCCGAGGCGGCCTGGCGCTCCTACCAGGTGCACGGCGGCCCCGACGGCATCGTGCGCAACCTCGCCCGGTACGCGGAGCAGGACGTCCGGGGCCAGCTCGAGAACTACGACGAGGACGGCAACGGGCTGATCGAGTACGACTGGGGCGCGATGACCGGCAACGACGCCGACGCGGTGTCCTTCGACTGGAAGCCCGGGAACCTGGACCGCGCCGAATCCGCCTACGTCTACAGCAACGCGACGGCGGCTGCCCGCGCGTACGACCTGCTCGGCGAGAAGACGAAGGCCGACGAGATGCGCGGGACGGCGAACCGGGTCAAGAAGGCGGTCCTCGACCACCTCTGGGACCCGAAGGACAAGCTGCTCAAGCACCGCCATGTCGCCAGCGACACCCTGGTGCCCTGGAAGGAGATCAACAACTACTACCCGTACAGCGTGGGCCTGATGCCCTCGCCGGAAGAGGACCCGCAGTACCTCGAGGCGCTGCGGCTGTGGGCGGACGCGAAGCAGTACCCCGTCTTCCCGTTCTTCACCGCCAACCAGGCCGACAAGGCGGAAGCGGCGGAGCAGGGCCATCCCGGGAGCAACAACTTCTCCGTCATCAACTCCACCGTCACCTTCCGCTTCCTCTCCTCGGTGCTGCGGAAGTACCCGAGCAAGTACATCGACCGCACCTGGTACAGGAAGCTGCTGTCCTGGAACGCCTGGGCCCACTACGTCGACGGCGACAACCGGTACCCGGACCAGAACGAATTCTGGTCCGACGGCCGTGCCGACCCGCAGAAGATCGGCTACCGCTCCTGGATCCACCACACCATCCTCGGCACCACCAACTGGACCGTCATCGAGGACGCGATGGGGTTCAGGCCGCGCGACGACCGGAAGATCGAGCTGTGGCCGATCGACGTCGACTGGCCGCACTTCGCGGTCACCGACATCAACTACCGCGGCACGGACGCGGCCGTCCTGTGGGACGAACCCGGCGACGGGAAACGCCCGTACGGCAAGCGGGTCCCCGAGGGGTACTCCCTCTACCTCGACGGGAAGCTCGCCTTCACCGCCGACCGCCTCACCCACCTCGTCTACGACCCCACGACCCGCAAGGTCACCTTCCCCGACGGCGGCGGAGCCAAGGCGAGGACCACCGGCCTGCGCACGGATGTCGCAAAGCCGCAGGACGTCACCTACGGCCCGAAGGAGCGCGTCACCGACCTGTTCGCCAAGGCCGGCCGGGACCTCACGGGCACGGCCGAGAACAACCTCGCCGCCGGTGCCACCGCCCGTGCCTCCCACGAGGCCGAGGGCCGGGGCGTCGCCGGTGCCGTCGACGGCTTCACCGTCAACGAGCCCCACTGGGGAGCCCGCGGCTCCGGCAACACCGAGGACTGGTACGAGATCGACTTCGGCCGCGCCTGCACGGTCGACGACGTCCGGCTCCACTTCTCCAGTGACAAACGGCAAGGCGGATACGCCGAACCGGCCCTCTACACCGTGCAGTACCAGGACCGGGCCGGCCAGTGGAAGGACGTGGCCCGGCCCGCCACGTCACCGGCGTACCCCAGGGCCAACCTCAACCGGGTGCGCTTCCAGGAGGTGACCACCGGCAAACTGCGCGTGCTCATGCGCCACCGCGAAGGCCACACCAGCGGCCTGAAGGAGATCCAGGCCTACGACACCGACGCCAGCCCGCCGACGGCCCGCAACCAGCCTCCCTACGTCGAGGCCTGGCAGGACCCGACGTACACCCGGCCCGGCCAGGTCAGGCTCACGGGCATCACCGAGGACGACGGCCTGCCGAACAGGACACTCTCCGCCTCATGGCGGGCGGCCGACGGCCCGGACGAGGGGACCGTCATCTTCGACGACCCCCACGCCTCCACGACCGTCGCCCGGTTCACCAAGGCGGGCACCTACACACTCGAACTCACGGCCACCGACGGCACGTTGACGTCGTCGAAGCGGGTCGTGGTGAAGGTCGAGGAGCTCGGCGACGGCCGGGTGAACCTGGCACCGTCCGCGACCCCCACCGCGTCCTACACCTCCGGCTGGGAGTCGGTGGCCGCGATCAACGACGGCCGCGAACCGGCCTCGTCGTCCGACGCCCCGCGCTGGGGCAGCTGGCCCCGGAAGGACACCCAGTGGATCCAGTACACCTGGGCAGAACCGGTCCGCGTGGACGGCTCCGACCTGTACTTCTTCCGAGACGCGCAGCCCGGCGCGGCCGACGGGGTGGGCGTGCCGGCCTCCTGGGTCATCGAGTACCGCGACGGCGACACCTGGCGCGAGGTCCCCGCCCCCAGCGGCTACGGCACCGCCGAGAACCGCTACAACCGGACGACGTTCACCCCGGTCACCACCACGGCCCTGCGGGCCCGGCTGACCGGCCACCCCGATCTGGCCCTCGGCGTGCAGGAGTGGAAGGTGTACGCCGAGACCCCGGAGTCCGTGCGCGAGGTCCATGTCCCCACCCCGCGCGGGAAGATCCCCGAACTGCCCGGTGAGGTGACGCTCGTCTACGCCGACGGCTCCACGGCGCGCTCGCCCGTGGCCTGGCCGGCCCTCACCGAGGAGCAGGTCGCCGAGGGCGGCACCAGCGTACGGATCACGGGGCTCGCCGACCGGATCGCACAGCCCGTCACCGCCACCGTGTGGGTGCGGCAGACCGACGCGGTCGAGATCACCAGCATCGCCGAGGAACGCGTCACCACCCGCCCCGGCAGGCCCCCCACGCTTCCCGGCACGGTGGTCGCCACCTACAACGACGGCTCCAGGGACAGCCGGACACAGGTCACCTGGGACCCGGTGGACCCGGACCAGTACGCCGGACCCGGAACCTTCGAGGTCAGGGGAACCGTGCCGGACACCTCCCACCGCGCCACGGCCACGATCACCGTGACACCCCCGCGCGACCCGGGTGGGACACCTCCTGCCCGCCGATGACCGATGACGATCGGAGTGCGCCATGTTCCAGCCACCCACCCGACGCCGCGTGCTGAGCCTGACCGC
Organism: Streptomyces sp. NPDC056948; assembly: GCF_042674225.1. Lineage (NCBI taxonomy): Bacteria > Bacillati > Actinomycetota > Actinomycetes > Kitasatosporales > Streptomycetaceae > Streptomyces > Streptomyces sp. NPDC056948. The sequence goes on along the minus strand of NZ_JBHUQX010000028.1, from coordinate 14,378 downwards.
CGGCGCCGCGGCCACAGCGACCCCGCTCATCGCCTCCGGCCCGCCGGCCCAGGCCGCCCCCGCCGGCCCGATCGCCGAGGCCGCCGCGCGAGCGCTGCCCGCCCAGCCGACCTGGGCGGTCCGGCCCTTCAGCCTGGATCAGGTCACGCTCGGCGGGGGCGTCTTCCGGGCCAAGCGCGACCTGATGCTCGACTATGCCCGCGCTTACCCGGCCGACCGCATCCTGGCCGTCTTCCGCGCGAACGCCGGACTGGACACGCGCGGCGCACGGCCGCCGGGCGGCTGGGAAACCGCCGACGGCAATCTGCGCGGCCACTACGGCGGCCACTTCCTCAGCCTCATCGCACAGGCGTACGCCGACACCCGCGAAGCGGCCCTCAAGGCCAAGCTCGACTACCTGATCACGGCCCTCGGCGAGTGCCAGCAGGCCCTCGCCGAACACGGCGATCCGAAACCCAGCCACCCCGGCTACCTGGCGGCCTACCCGGAGACCCAGTTCATCCTCCTGGAGAGCTACACGACGTACCCCACCATCTGGGCCCCGTACTACACCTGTCACAAGATCATGCGCGGTCTCCTGGACGCACACACCCTGGCCGGCAACCAGCAGGCGCTGACCTTCGCCGCGAAGATGGGCGACTGGGTGCACAGCCGCCTGGGCCGGCTGCCGAAGGCGCAGCTCGAACGCATGTGGTCGATCTACATCGCCGGTGAGTACGGCGGCATGAACGAGGTCATGACCGACCTGTACGCCCTCACCGGCCGGCCGGAACACCTCGCCGCCGCCCGCTGCTTCGACAACACCACGCTGCTCAACGCCTGCGCCGAGAACCGTGACGTCCTGGAAGGCAAGCACGCCAACCAGCACATCCCGCAGTTCACCGGCTACCTCCGCCTGTTCGACCACACGGGCGAGGAGACCTACGCCGCCGCGGCCCGCAACTTCTGGGGCATGGTCGAGGGTTCTCGCACCTACGCCCTGGGCGGCACCGGCCAGGGCGAGATGTTCCGCGCCCGCGGCGCCATCGCGGCGACCCTCGACGACAAGAACGCCGAGACCTGCGCCACGTACAACATGCTCAAGCTGAGCCGGCAGCTCTTCTTCCACGAGCCCGACCCCGCCTACATGGACTACTACGAGCGGGGCCTGACCAACCACATCCTCGCCTCCCGCCGGGACACCCCCAGCACCGACAGCCCCGAGGTCACCTACTTCGTCGGCATGGGCCCCGGCGTACGACGCGGATACGGCAACACCGGCACCTGCTGCGGCGGCACCGGCATGGAGAACCACACCAAGTACCAGGACTCCGTCTACTTCCGCTCCGCCGACGGCAACACCCTGTACGTCAACCTGTACCTCGCCTCCACCCTGCGCTGGCCGGAGCGCGGCCTCGTCATCGAGCAGACGAGCGACTACCCGGCCGAGGGCGTACGCACCCTGACCTTCCGCGAGGGCGGCGGCCGACTCGCCGTCAGACTCCGCATCCCGTCCTGGGCCACGACAGGCGTCACGGTCACCGTCAACGGAGCCCGGCAAGGGGGCCGGGCCGCACCCGGCTCCTACCTCACCCTGAACAGGAACTGGCGCCGAGGCGACCGCATCCGCATCTCGACGCCCTACCGCCTGCACATCGAAAGGGCCCTGGACGACCGGACCGTCCAAGCACTCTTCTACGGCCCGCTCCTCCTGACGGCCCAAAGCCCGGAGCAGCAATTCCGCACCTTCTCCTTCTACAAGGACTTCACGCTCCGCGGCGATCTGGCCGACGCGATCAAACCCGCGTCCCGGCCGCTGCACTTCACCACGCACAACCTCACCCTCGCCCCCTTCCACCTGGGCAACGACGCCCCCTACCACGCCTACTTCAAGCGCTCCGAACCCGTCATCGTGTTCGGCACAGCCGACTCGGGCGTCCCCAACCACGCCCGCCCCGACGGCCAGACCTTCCTCGACGCCCTCTGGCAACAGGCCCCCTTCCCGACCTCCGCCCACTTCGTGCGCGCCGTACGCACCCTCGCGGACCGCTATCTGTCCGAAGACCTGTTCACCCGCACCGAACGCGACCGCGTCATCACGGCAGCGAACAACGCGGACCTGCGCCGCTGACCGGCACCTCAGGCGGAGCGGACGACCGAAACAGCCGCTCCGCTCCGGAACGCTTCAAAATCGCCAAATCCGGACCGGAAGTCGTCTGGACCACTTCCGAGTCTTGAACACGCCTGTCCGGGTCTGCTTGGGTGGCGGATCAATGGCCGCCACCCGGCGGCGTATCGGGGGGAATGGTTTCTGTGCTGGGCCGGCAGCGGGGCATGAACACGCCGTACGACGGGCGACCTCACCGGCCCCTTCCGTCCGCCTGGATCCCGAACCGCCACTGAGCGGGTGGGCAAGGCGATTTCGGTCTCACACCATTCACACCCTTCATGCAGACCAGAGGAAGGTGCATGAGGTACTTCCGTCTGCTCGTCCTGGGCAACGGCATCTCGGCGTACGGCAGCTATCTGAACATGGTGGCGCTGAACGTCTTCGTCTACGACGCCACCGGCAGCGCGCTGGCCGCCGGCCTCTTCATGGCCGTACGCCTGGCGACAAGTGTCGTGTCGGGCTGGGTCAGCGGCCGGCTCGTCTCGGCCTACGACCGCAAGCGCCTGATGGTCGGCGCCGACCTGTGCCAGGCCGTGGCCCTGCTGTCGCTGCTGCTCGCCCCCGACGGGATACGCCCCGGACTGCTGTACGTCCTGGCCGTGATCACGGGCGGCTGCTCGACGCTCTCCCAGGTGGCCCTGCGCAGCAGCATCCCCGAGATCGTCGGCGTGGAGCACCGCGTCCGGGCCAACGGGCTGCTCGTGACCGGACGTTCGCTCGCCATGATCGCCGGCTTCGCCTCATCGGGCGTGGTCGTGGCGCAACTCGGCTACTCCGCGGCGTTCGCGCTGGACGCCGCGACCTTCCTGGTCTCCGCGACCATGCTCTTCCTGCTGCCCGTCCGCACCAGGTCGGCCACCGACCCCGCGGGCGCCGGCTCCGCGAAGGACTCCGGTGCCGCGAGCTGGACGGCCCGGATGCTGCTGGGCACCGCACCGATACTCATGGCGATGGTCGCCATCCGGGCGGTCGACGGGCTGGGCTCCTCGTCCCACAACGTGGCCCTCCCCATCTACTCCAGCAGCCTGGACCCCGACCATCCGGCCACGTTCATCAGCCAGTTCTGGGCCACATGGGCCATCGGCAACATCGTCGCCCAGCAGGTGATCGGCCGGTTCACCAAGAAGTCCGGACGGACACCGGGGGAGCGGGCGTTCGCACTCGGCGCCGTTGTGATGTCGGCCGGTTTCATCGTGGTCTTCAGCGGGCTGCCGACCGTGCCCGCCGTCATCGCCGCGCTCATCGCCGGAGCCGCCGACGGATTCACCGAGATCGTCTACGTGTCGAGGCTGCAGACCGCCCCCGACGAGCAGCGCGGCCGCCTCTTCGGGCTCACCGCCTCGGTGGAGAACTTCGGGTTCGGGCTCGGCATGCTCGTCAGCGGCGCGCTCCTGGAGGCCTTCTCGCCGCTCCAGGTGGTGGGTGCCTTCCACGGCCTCGCGATCGTGTTGTGCGTGATCCTCCTCGGCTGGCTTCTGCGCCGGGGCAGGACAGCACCCGACCCGCCCGCTGAGGAACCGGCCGGCCGTGACCAGCCGACGGTGACGGAGGGACGCGGCTGATGAGCACCAGCGAGCCCGACCCGCGGATGGCCGTCATCGGCATGGCCTTCCGGCTGCCCGGCGCCGACACGCCCGAGGACTTCTGGCGGATCATCCGGGACGGCACGGACCGCATCACCCGCTTCACCGACGAGGAACTCGCCGCCGCCGGTGTGCCTGCCGAGGAGTACGAGGCGGAGGACTTCGTCGGCGCCTCCGGGCTCCTCGACGACATCGCCGGCTTCGACGCCCAGCACTTCGCGATGAGCCCCCGCGAGGCCCAGCTCACCGATCCGCAGCACCGCATGTTCCTGGAATGCGCCCAGCACGCCCTGGAGAACGCCGGCTACCCGGACGAACGGGACGGCACCCGCGTCGGCGTCTGGGCCAGCACCGGCTACCACCTCTACACGATGCAGAACTACCTGCTCAACAACGTCCTGCCCAGCGGGCCGGTGCCCGACTGGACATCGGGCATGCAGATCACGGTCGGCAACTACGCCGACTTCACAGCCACCCGGGTCGCCTACCGGCTGGGCCTCACCGGACCCGCCGTCAACGTCCAGACGGGCTGCTCCAGTTCCCTGGTCGGACTGCAGTCGGCCGCGCAGTCGCTGATCATGGGGGACTGCGACATCGCCCTCGTCGGCGCCACCGCCGTCCACGTGCCGCAGGTCCTGGGCTACCGCTACGTCAAGGGCTCGATCCTGTCCCGATCCGGCCGCCTGCGGGCCTTCGACGCCGGCGCCGACGGCACCGTGGGAGGCACGGGCGTCCTGGCCGTGGTCCTGAAGCGGCTGGCGCGGGCGGTCGCCGACGGCGACACCATCCACGGCGTCGTCCGCGGCTGGGGCATCAGCAACGACGGCGCGGACAAGAAGGCGTTCACCGCCCCGAGCGCCCAGGGCCAGCGCGCGGCCGTCCGCCAGGCCCTGCGACGCGCCGGCGTCGGCGCCGACACCATCGGCTACCTGGAGACCCACGGCACCGGCACGCTCAAGGGCGACCCGATCGAGTTCGACGGCGCGGCCGGCGCCTACCGCGAGGACACCGACCGCGAGGGCTACTGCGCCCTCGGCTCGACCAAGGCCAACATCGGCCACCTCGACGCCGCCTCCGGACTGGCCGGCCTAGTCAAGGCCCTGCTGGTCCTGCGCCACGGTGTGATCCCGCCGATGGCGAACTTCAGCGAACCCAACCCCCTCATCGACTTCGACCGCAGCCCCTTCTACATCCCCGGGGCCGCCCGGCCCTGGCCGAAGAGCGACGTCCCCCGCCGCGCGGGCCTCACCTCACTCGGCGTGGGCGGCACCAACGTCCATCTGATCCTGGAACAGGCCCCCGAGCCGGCACCCAGGTCCGGCGACACCGCGCCTGCGGGTGTGCTGCTGGTCTCGGGGAGCAGCCGGGAGGCCCTCGCGGACAACGCCCGCGCCTTCCGCGACCGGTTACGTCAGCCGCCCGCACCGCACCTGGCGGACCTCGTCACCACCGCCGCCCTGGGCCGGGCCCACGGCCGTCACCGCCTCGCGGTCCGCGGCTCCACCCCGGCAGCCCTGGCCGAGGCCCTCGACGCCTGGCTCGCCGGAACCGCCCCGGCGGCGGTCATCACGGGGGCGGCATCCGGGGAGGGCACCCCGCGCGTGGCGTTCCAGTTCACCGGTCAGGGCAGCCAATACCCCGGAATGGCCGACGCCCTCTACGCGCGTTTCCCCGCCGCGCGCCAGGTGCTCGACATCTGCGAGCGGCACTACCGCGACCTCACCGGCGACTCCCTGCTCGACGCACTGCGCACGGCGGGTCCGGCGGACGTACCGGGGGAGGGGCCGCTCGGGGAAACGGACACCGCGCAGCCCGCGCTGTTCGCCCTGCAGTGCGCCCTCGTCCGGCTGTGGCGCGACGCCGGCGTCGAACCGTACGCCGTGACCGGCCACAGCGTCGGGGAGTACGCCGCGCTGTACGCGGCCGGGGCCCTGTCCCTGGAGGACGGTCTGCGCCTCACCACCGAACGAGGCCGGCTGATGCGGCAGCGCTGCGCACCGGGCGCCATGGTGGCGGCGCCGATCGACCGGGCGGCCGCCCTCACCCTGGCCGACGAGGTTCCCGGACTGGAGCCGGCCGTGAGCAACGGAGACCGGACCCAGGTGCTCGCCGGGCCCGTCGCCGCCGTCGACCGGGCGTGCGCGCTGCTGGACGAACGCGGCACACCGGGGCAGCGGCTGCCGGTGACCCGCGCCTTCCACACGGCCTTGATGGAACCGATGCTGGCGGAGTTCGAGAAGGTCCTCGACGACGTGGACTTCCGGCCGGTGCGCATCCCGTTCGTCAGCGCCCTGGACGGTGCGACCCGCCCGCCCGGCTGGACGCCCGACACGGGCTACTTCATACGGCACACCCGCGAACCCGTCCGCTACGACGAGGCGTTGCGCGGCATCGGCACCGAATCGCCCGGCGTCCTGCTCGAGATCGGGCCGCACACCACCCTCAGCGGTCTGGCCCGCCGGGCCCTGCCCGACGTACCGGCGCTGCCGTCCCTGCGGCGCGGCACCGGACTCGGCGCCCTCTGGGGTGCGGCGGCGGGACTGCACTGCGCCGGAGCGGACGTCGGCTGGGAGGCGCTCCTGGCGGGCAGCGGTGGCAGACGCATCCCACTGCCCGGCTACCGATTCCAGCACAAGGACCACTGGATGGGGCACCGGTCGACGCCCCTGAGCACGAGAACAGCAGCGAGAAAGGGAACCGAAGTGGTGCAGCAAGAGGCAGCGGTCGCACGGGTACTCCAGAGCATCGTCGAGGCGACCGCCCGGCACCTCGGCGGGGATCCGTCGGCGATCGTCGGCGACGCGAACTTCTTCGACCTCGGCGCCGACTCGCTGCAGATGATCAGCGTGCTGCGGGAGCTGGAACAGGCGCATCACGTCAAGGTGACGATGAGACAGCTGCTCGAGGAGACGGGCACGCCGCGTCGGCTGGCAGAGTTCATCGTCGCCCACATGCCGGACGCGACCGGGACAGCGCCGACCGAATCCCCGGCGCGGAGGGCCGAGCCGACGCAGCCCGCCACACCGGCACCCACTCCGGAGCCTGTCGCACCGGCACCCGCATCCGCACCCGCTCCAGAGCCCGTCCCACCGGCACCGACTCCGGAGCCTGCCCCCGCCGGCACGGCCTCCGCTCCCGAGTACGCGACCCGCGAGGAGCTGGAGGACCTCGCCCACAAGATCCAGCAGATGTCCCGGATACAGCTCCAGATGATGTCCCAGCTCTCCCAGCTCCTCGCCCTCCAGACCGCCCAGGTGACGGACCGGCTCAACGGCAAGGTGGCCAAGTGACCGGGCTGAACGGCATATCCGCGGCGCTGGACCAGGACCTGGCGGCGATGACGGAACTGTCGCGGCGCATCGCCGAGCAGATGGGCGGGACCGCCGCTCCGGCCCCGCAGCCGCCGCCGGTCCACGGGCCCCGCGTGACGGTCGCAAAAACCTCCGGCATGGTCCAGGACGTCTCGCCGCACACCCAGCAGGAGCACCTGACCGACCTCGTACGCCGCTACACCGCCAGAACGCCGACCTCCAAGCGGATCGCCCAGCGCTACCGCCGTGTCCTGGCCGACAGCCGTGCGGTCGTCGGCTTCCGCAGCGGCACGAAGGAGATGCTGTACCCCATCGCCGGCCGTCGGGCGAGCGGGGCACGGCTCGAGGACGTCGACGGCAACGAATACGTCGACATCACCATGGGCTTCGGCGTCCTGCTCTTCGGCCACGAGCCCGACTTCGTCACCGAGGCCGTGCGCGAGCACCTGTCCCGGGGCATCCAGCTCGGCCCCCGCACCATCGAGACCGGCGAGGCGGCGGAACTCCTCGCCGACCTCACCGGACTGGAGCGGGTGGCCTTCGCCAACTCCGGCACGGAGGCGAACTCGGCGGCCATCCGCCTCGCCCGCGCCGCCACCGGCCGCGACAAGATCGTCTCGTTCCTGGGCGCGTACCACGGCCACGCCGACAACGTCCTGGGCCGGTCCTCGAACAGCGGCTCCGACCAGATCACCGTGCCCGTCTCCCGGGGCATCCCGCAGGCCGCCGTATCCGATCTGCTGGTCCTCGACTACGGCAGCGACGCCGCTCTGGAGACGATCGCCCGGAACGCCGGCGACATCGCCGCGGTCGTCGTGGAGCCGGTGCAGAGCCGACACCCCGAGCTCCAGCCGGTCGAGTTCGTGCGCAGGCTGCGGGAGCTGACCCACCGCCACGGCATCGTGCTGCTCTTCGACGAGATGCTGACCGGCTTCCGCCCCGCCCCGCGCGGCGCGCAGGAGCTGTACGGAGTGACCCCGGACCTCGCCACCTACGGCAAGCTCCTCGGCGGCGGCTTCCCCATCGGCGCCATCGCCGGTCGCGCCGACATCATGGACGGCGTGGACGGCGGCCACTGGTCCTACGGTGACGACAGCTACCCGCCCGCCGACACCACCTTCTTCGGCGGTACGTACATCCAGCACCCGGTGTCGATGGTCGCCGCCCGCGCCGTGCTGACCCACCTCAAGGAGCACAGCCCGCGCCTCCAGGAGCGCCTCAACGCGCGTACCGCCGAACTGGCCGCGACGCTGAACGGCTTCTTCGAGGCCGAGGAGTACCCGCTGCGGATGAGCCACTTCGGCTCCCAGTTCCGCTTCGAGCACCGCGCCGACATGGAGCTGCTCTACCACCACCTGATGCTGCGCGGCGTGCACGTGTGGGAGTGGCGCAACTTCTTCCTGTCCACCGCCCACTCGGACGGCGACATCGAGTTCGTCGCCGACGCCGTACGGGACTCGCTGCGCGAACTGCGGTCGGCGGGCTTCTTCCCGGGGACGCGGCCCGTGGCGCCGAAGACAGCACCGCAGAAGACAGCACCGCCGAAACCGGCACCGGCCACTCCCGCACCGACAGCCGCCCCTGTGGCCTCCATGGCCTGGAACGCCGCGGCAGTCACCGCACCTCGCACGGCACCCGCGAAGGAAGCCGCACCCCGTACGGAACCCACGCAGGAAGTCGTCCCGCGCACGCCCGACTTCAGCGTCTACTTCTTCGGCGACTACCCGCAGGACACCTCGGCACCCCGCCAGGGCCAGTACGAACTCCTCATGGACGTCGCCCGGTTCGCCGACCGGCACGGTTTTCACTCGCTGTGGATGCCCGAGCGGCACTTCCACTCCTTCGGCGGCCTCTTCCCCAACCCGGCGGTGCTCGCCGCCGCGCTGTCCCGCGAGACCGAACGCATCCGGCTCAACGCGGGCTCCGTCGTCCTGCCCCTCCACGACCCCATCCGGGTCGCCGAGGAGTGGTCGATGGTCGACAACCTCTCCGGAGGCCGCGTCGGCATCGGAGTGGCCAGCGGCTGGAGCGCCAACGACTTCGTCTTCTTCCCCGAGCGTTTCGGCCGGCACAAGGAGCTGATGTACGAACAGCTCGAAGAGGTACGGAAGTTGTGGCGCGGCGACGCCATGCACCGGACCAGCGGGGACGGCGAGGCCGAGGTACGGCTCTTCCCCCGGCCGGTGCAGGACGCCCCGCCCATGTACACCGCGGTGGTCGGCAACCCCGCCTCGTACGAACGCGCCGCCCGCCACGACCTGGGCATCGTCACCAACCTGATGACCCAGACCGTCGAACAGCTCCGGGACAACATCGCCCTCTACCGGCGCACCCGGGCCGCACACGGCCTGGACCCGGACGCCGGGCGCGTGGCCGTCCTGCTGCACACCTACCTCGCCGACGACCACGACACCGCGCGGACCGAGGCGTACGAACCGCTGTCCCGCTATATGCGCGCGTCCCTGTCCGTGTTCAGCGGCGTCACCAACAGCCTCGGGCACAGCATCGACCTGGCCGAGCTGAGCGAGGACGACCTGGATGCCGTGTTCCGCCGCGCCTACGGCCGCTACTGCGACCAGCGCGCCCTGATCGGCACGGCGGACAGCGTACGGCCGGTGGTGGACGCGGTGACCGCGGCCGGCGCCGACGAGATCGTCGCCCTCGTCGACTTCGGCGTCACGGAGGACGCGCTGCGCGGGGGACTGCCGCGCCTGGACGCCCTGCGCCGCGAGTACGGTCGGTCGACCCCCGCCTCCACCGCCTCTTCAGTCACCGAACCCACCCCCGCCGACGCACCCTTGTCGCCCGGCCAGGAGCGGATCTGGTTCCTGGAGCGCTTGCTGCCCGGCCGCACCGCCTACAACGAGATCAAGGCGATCCGCCTCGACGGCCCCCTCGACGTAGCCGCCCTGCGCGCGGCGCTGCGCGGTCTCGTCGCCCGGCACGAGGGCCTGCGCACGGTCTTCCGGGAGACCGGCGGCGAACCCCGGCAGGTGGTGCGGGCCTCCGCCGAGCCCGACTTCGAACTCGTGGACGCCACCGGCAGCCCTCGGAGCACCCTGCGGCAGATCCTGTCGGCCGAGAGCGCACGCCGCTTCGACCTGGCGGACGGCCCGCTGTTCGTCACCCGGCTGGTGAGGCTCGCCGAGGCGGAGCACGTCCTCGTCCTGTCCCTGCATCACATCGTGGTCGACGCGGCCTCCGCCACCGTTCTCGCCCGCGACCTGTCCGCCCTCTACCGGGCCGCACGCGAGTCCACCACCCCCGGCCTCCCGGATCTCACCTGGAGCTACGCCGAACACGCCCGAGAACTGGCGGCGTCCGCGAACAGCCCTGAGGCCGAGGAGGACCTGGCCTACTGGCGCCGCACCCTCGGCGGCGAGCTGCCCGTCCTGGCGCTGCCGACCGACCGGCCGCGCCCCGCGACGATGACCTCCAACGGCCGGGCCGTCTTCCACACCCTCGACCCGGAACTCTCCCGCCGCCTGCGCGAGTTGAGCCGCACCCGCCGCAGCACCCTGTTCATGACCCTGCTCGCCGGATACGCGACGATGCTGCACCGGATCACCGGACAGACGGACATCGTCGTCGGCACCCCGATCTCGGACCGTCCCGAGCGGGCCGAGCACCTGCTCGGCTTCTTCGTGAACACCCTCGCGCTGCGCCTCGACCTGTCCGGAGACCCCGCGTTCTCCGCGCTGCTGGAGCGCGTGCGCACGGTCGCCCTCGACGGGTACGACCACGCGCGGGTGCCCTTCGAGACGGTGGTGCGCGAGCTCGCCCCGACCAGGGCGGTCGACCGGACACCGGTGTTCCAGGCCTTCGCCGAGTTCCAGCGCGCCGAACCGTTCCGCTTCGACCTGCCCGGCATCGAGGCCACTCCCCTGGACGCCGGCCCGGACAAGTCCCTCACGGACCTCACCGTCTACTTCACCGACCAGCCGCACGGCATCCGCTGCCATCTGGAGTACAACACCGACCTGTTCGACCAGCACACCGTCGAGCGGTTCTTCGCCACCTTCCAGGACCTGCTCACGGCCGCGGTCGACACCCCCGAGGCACCCCTGTCACTGCTCGCCCCCGCTGCCGTCGACACGGCGGCCGAGGGCGACCCCGTACCGCGGTCCTGGCAGCACGGCCCTTCCCGCCCGTCGGCGGACACCACCGTCCACGCCCTCTTCGCCCGGCAGGCAGCCGCGCAGCCGAACAGCACGGCGGTGATCAGCGGAACCTCCCGGCTGACCTACCGCGAACTGGACGACCGCGCGGAGCAGTTGGCCTGCGCCCTGCGGGCCGCGCACACGTCGGGCGGCGACGAGGCGGGGACGGTGGCCCTGTGGCTGCCGCGTTCCGCCGACCTCGTCGTCGCCATGCTCGCCGCGCTGAAGACCGGACGCGCCTACGTCCCGCTCGACCCCTCCCTCGGCCGGGTGCGCGCCGAGCAGGTCATCACCGAGTGCGGGGCCCGGACGCTGGTGTCGACGCGCGAAGAGGCGGCGGCCCTGAAGCTCCCCGGGCACGTGACCGTCGTACCGCCGGACGCGACCGCACCGCGCCGGCAGGACGTCGCGGCCACCCCCGACGACCGCTCCCCGTGCTGCGTCCTCTACACCTCGGGCAGCACCGGCACGCCCAAGGGCGTCGTGGTGCCACACCGCGGTGTCGTCGACCTGTGCGAGTGGCAGCACCGGCGCTTCGCCTTCACCCAGGCCGACCGCAGTGCCGTCGTGTGCAGCCAGAGCTTCGACGCCTCGCTCCTGGAGATCTGGCCGGCGCTGACCGCGGGAGCCTCGATCGTCATCGCAGGCGAGGAACTGCGCCGGGATCCGCGGTCCCTGGCCCGGTGGTACGCCGAGCAGGGCATCACCTTCTCGATCCTGCCCACCGCCCTCGGCGAACAAGTGCTTCGCCTGCCCCCGGCCGATCAGCCGCCCCTGCGTCACCTGCTGCTCGGCGGCGATGTGCTGCGCACCAGGCCGCGACCCGAGGCGCCGTACGAGACGGTGAACGTGTACGGGCCCACCGAGGTCACCGTGCTGTGCACCACGCACACCGTGCCCGCACAGGGCGAGGCCCCCGCCGCCGCGATCGCGCTCGGGCGCCCGGTCGACAACGTGAGGCTCAGCGTGCTCGACGCGTCCGGCACCCCGGTGCCCGTCGGCACGGTGGGGGAGTTGTACGTCGGCGGCCCCGGCGTGGCCCTCGGCTATCTGCACCGCGCCGAACTCACGGAGGAGCGCTTTCTGCCGGACCCGCTCGGCGGCCCGGACGCCCGCCGGTACCGTACCGGCGACCTGGTCCGCTGGAGGGGTGACGGGATGCTGGAGTTCTGCGGCCGGGCCGACGACCAGGTGAAGGTCCGGGGCTTCCGGGTCGAGCCGGAAGAGGTCTCCCGCGTGCTCAACGCCCTGGACGGGGTGCGCGAGGCGGCCGTGCTGGCCCGCCGCAACGACCGCGGCGAGGCCTACCTCGCGGCCTACGCCGTCCCCGCCGACCCGATCGGCACGGCGGCCGACGACCGGCAGGCGTTCGCCGACCTCGTGGCCGAGGAACTGGCGGCCCGGCTGCCGGAGTACCTGGTACCGCGTGCCTGGCGGGTCCTGCCGGCCCTTCCCATCTCGGGCAACGGCAAGCTGGACCGATCCGCGCTGCCGGCGCCCGACCTCGTCACCACGGCCCCGAGCCCCGGGCCGGGCACCACCGTCGGCGATGCCCCGGAGGCCGATCACGGCACCGACGTCGAGCGGCGTGTACGGCGGCTGTGGGCGGACGAGTTCGGCATCGACGCGGACGGCATCGCGGCCGACGCCTCGTTCTTCGACCTGGGCGGCCACTCGATCACCGCGATGCGGCTGGTCAACCAGGTCCGGGAGGAGTTCGGCACCGACTACCCGATGCTGAGCTTCTACCAGGAGCCGACACTGCGGGCCATGACGGCCCAACTGGCCCTGGCGGTCCGCGAGATGCCGTCGGGCCCGGGCTCCGAGTCCGGCGAAGGACCCGGCTCGGTGGAACGCCGGGCACCCGCCACCGCTCAGCAGTCCCGTTTCGCCAAGGTGCACGCCGAACACCTCCTGCCCCAGGTCTTCAACGTCGCCCTGCGGATCACCCTCTCCGGAGACCTGGACGTGGCGGCCCTGCGCACGGCCCTGACCGGCCTCGTCGAGCGGCACGAGGGACTGCGGACCCGTCTGGCCCCCAGCGGGGACGGCTGGGAGCAGCAGGTGCTCCGGCCCGGCGCGGTGGAACTGCCGATCGAGGACCTCACCGCACAGCCCGCCGGGGAGCGGCGGACAGCCCTGGACATGGCCGCCACGGAGGCCACCGAAACACCGATCGACCCCGCCCACGACACGCCGATGGCCGTGCGCCTCCTGCGCACCGGCGAGAGCACCTGGGTCCTGCTCCTCGTCCTGCACCACTCCGCCTGCGACGGCTGGTCCGTCAGCCTGCTGCTGAAGGAACTGGCCGCGCTCTACGGCGCCGCCGTGCGGGGCGAACCCCACAACCTGCCTCCCGTCCAGTGCCAGCCCGCGGAGTACGCCCACTGGCAGCAGGGCCAGGCGGACCAGGCCGCCGACGAGCGCAAGCTGCGGTTCTGGCTGCGCGAACTCGACGGAGTGCCCTTCAACGTCGACCTGCCCCTGGACCGGCCCCGGCCCGAGAAGGCGAGCGGCCGGGGCGGCGCCGTGATGTTCACCGTGCCGGCCGAGGTGCGGACCGCAGTGGAGCAGTTGGCGCGGCAGCGGGGCACGACGCCCTTCGTGGTCACGGCGGCGGCCCTGGGCCGGCTGCTCGCGCGGAAGGCCGGGCAGACCGACGTCGTGTTCAACATCTCCTACGCCAACCGTGAACGCCGCGCGTTCGAATCCCTGCTGGCCTGCACGATCACCGGTTTCGCACTGCCCGTGCGCGACGGAGCCGCCGGTTCCTTCGCCGGCCTGACGGACCGCGTCGCCCGCACGGCGGTGGAGTGCATGGACCGGGCCATGCCGGTCCGCCTGATCGCCCCCGCGCTGCAGGAACGCACGGGCGTGGCCGTGCCGGACCGGCTGGACGTCGGCTTCGCGTACCAGAGCTCTCTGGACGCCGAGATCGAACTGCCCGGGCTGACCACGGCCATCGAGGATCTCGCGCCCGCGGCGTCCCGCACGGAACTCACCTTCGGCCTCGTCCCGGCCGGGGACCGGCTCCAGGGCTTCGTCGAGTACTCGGCCGACCTCTGGGACCGCACCACGATCGAGGGCTGGACCCGCGACTATGTCGCCCTCCTGCGCGACGAGACCGGCAGCGCGCTCGGGGGCTGACCCCGGTCCGTGTCGCCGCCCCTCGGGG
>NZ_JBHUQX010000027.1:0-38559 GCF_042674225.1 Streptomyces sp. NPDC056948 | reverse complement strand
GCCGGTAGTGCGGCTTCGAGGAGTTCGGCGAGTTCTACGAGGTCGGTGCCGGTGAGACGGGGGAGGACGCAGCCGGAGAGCGTGCGGCAGGTCTCCCGCCAGGAGGCCGGGATCGAGGCGGCGCCGCCCAGCGCGCCGGTGAGGGCGCCCGCCAGGGCCGGGGCGGAGTCCGCGACCCGGGACAGACAGGCCGCGGCGGGGACCGCCTCCGCGATCCGGCCGCGTGCGGCGGTGGCCAGGGCGAGGGCGACCGGGACCGTTTCGGCGGCGGCGATGCCGTAGCTGTAGACGTGGTCGACGATCTGGTGTTCCAGGGGCGGGACCAGGGCGAAGGCGCTGTCCGCGGCGGCGGCGAGGTGCAGTGCGTGCCGGGCGTTGCGGCCGATCTCCGTCTCCTCGGGGAGTTCGGCGAGGGCCGCCGTGACGCAGGCGTCGACGTTCGCCCCGGCCAGGGCGAGGGCGAGGGCCGCCGCCATCGCGCGGGCGCCGTGCACGCCGTCGCCGTCCTGGGTGTAGCGGGCGTCGAACTCGGCGAGTGCGGCGGCGCGGCCCGGGTCGCCCGGGTGGGCCATGGCCAGGACGCAGGCGCGTACACAGGCCGCGTCGTCGAAGTAGTGCGGGTTGTCGTGGCCGGTGGCGGGCGGTCGCAGACCGGTGGCGAGGTTGCCGAGGCCGGCCCGGACGGAGATGCGGGCGCGCAGGGGGAGGACGGCGGACTCGATCTCGGGGGCGCGGTCCGCCGCGGCGGCGACCTCGCTTGCGATGGCGTTCCAGGTGAGGTCGATCGCGGCGCGGGTGCGGCGTTCTCGGCTGAGGTCGTTCAGGACGGTGTCGTCGCCGGCGCGCAGGAGGGCTTCCGCGGCGAAGGCTGCCCATTCGGCGTCGTCGGAGGGGCCGAGGCGGAGGGGCTCGGGGGGCTGGTTCAGGGCGATGGGGACGGGGAGGGTGGTGGTGGCGTTGTGTTCGGCGAAGGTGTCCAGTTCGCGGGTGAGGCGGCGGGTCCAGTCGGGCATGCGGGCGGCTCTGTGGCGGGCGGCGGGCCAGCCGGCGGCGTCTCCGGCGGCGAGTCCGAGCAGGAGGCCTTCGGCCTTTTTCTCTCCCACCCGCGCACCGCCCGTAACTGTCACCCGAGGGGTCCTGGTCTCCCATGGGGCGCTTTCGCCGTCGGCGGCTGCGGGTGGCCCCTGCAGAGGACTCATGCTCGTACCTCCGTCTTACGGTCCGCTGTCAGCAGGTCCGCCACGTCCACTACGTGGTAGCCCGCCATCGCCGGCAGGCACCGGCCGCGGACCGGGCCGATGGGGGTGGCCCAGGCCTCCGGGATCGCCGACACACCCCGCGTCGCGCCCGCCAGCGCCCCCGCCACCGCCGCCGTCGTGTCCGCGTCGCGGCCCATGTTCACCGCTGTCAGGACGGACTGTTCGAAGTCGCCGTCGGCCGCCGCGTACGCGCCGAAGGCGAGGGCGACCGCCTCGGGGGCCAGGTCGGTCCAGGGGTAGCCGCCGATGACGACGGCGGAGCGGACCGCCCGTTCGCCGCGGTGGGCCACCGCCACCGCGCGGCGCAGACAGCGGGCCGTCCACGAGTCGTCGGGCACGACCGCGAGGGCGGCGGCCACCACCGCGATCGCCGGAGCGCCCGCCATCGCCGCCGCCACGCCCGCCGCCACCGCCTGGCCGCCGTAGATGCCCTCGCCGTCGTGGCTCACCGAGCCGTCGATCGCGACCAGACGGGCCGCTTCCGCCGGGCGGCCCGCCGCGAACACCCCGAAGGGGGCCGCGCGCATGGCCAGACCGTCGCTCCAGGCGTGCCGGTGCTGGGCGGAGATGGGGGCGGCCAGGCCCCTGCGCAGGTTCTCCAGCGTGCCGCGTTCGCTGAAGCCGGCGCCCCGGAAGGGGCCCTCGTCGCGGTCGGCGATCCACTCGTGCCAGGCCGCCTCCACATGCGCCGGGGTGAGTGCGGAGCCGTGCCGGGCGAGGAGGAGACCGGAGAAGATCGCGTACTCGGTGTCGTCCGTGCCGCACGGGTTGTCGGTGACGTAGCCGGTGATACGGCCCCACCGGGCGCGGATCTCGGAGGGCTTCATGTTCTCGGCGGGGGCGCCGAGGGCGTCTCCGACGGCCAGGCCCAGCAGAGCGCCCCGTGCCCGTTCGCGGAGCTCGGCGGCGTCCCCGGGCGCCGGGGCGGAGGGGATGCAGGCGATCGATGCCATACGGCATGTGTCCCACTCCGGCGACCGCCCCGAGCCTCAGGAGCCACAGCATCACCCGGTCGACATCTGCGCAGGGTCATGATCAAGTGAGCGCATAAGGGTAAAACCGCAGGTTAGCGCAGCCTTTCCTTGCTGGCGGCGCCGGAATTCACGGCGTACTTTGGGTGTTGTAAAAATCTGGAACTCGTCCAAAGAAGCCGTTGAAGCAAGGGAATCGGGGATCTTTCATGGCCATCATCGAGACCGAGGCGACGCTGCACGAGGCGCACCGGGACAACCACACGCACCGGGACGTGAACGGCGGCTGGCTGCGTCCCGCGGTGTTCGGTGCGATGGACGGCCTCGTCTCCAACCTGGCCCTGATGACCGGTGTCGCGGGCGGGTCCGTGGGTCAGCAGACCGTGGTCCTGACCGGACTCGCGGGTCTGGCCGCCGGCGCGTTCTCCATGGCCGCCGGCGAGTACACCTCGGTGGCCTCGCAGCGCGAGCTCGTCGAGGCCGAGCTGAACGTGGAGCGGCGCGAGCTGCGCAAGCACCCGAAGGACGAGGAGGCCGAGCTCGCCTCGCTCTACGAGGCGAGAGGCGTCGAGCCGAAGCTGGCCCGGGAGGTCGCCCGGCAACTGTCGAAGGATCCCGAGCAGGCGCTGGAGATCCACGCCCGGGAGGAGCTGGGCATCGACCCCGGCGATCTGCCCTCGCCCACCGTGGCCGCGGTGTCGAGCTTCGGCTCCTTCGCGCTGGGCGCGCTGATCCCCGTGCTGCCGTATCTGCTGGGTGCGAGCACCCTGTGGCCCGCCGTGCTCCTGGCGCTGCTGGGGCTTTTCCTGTGCGGTGCGGTGGTGGCCAGGGTGACGGCCCGCACCTGGTGGTACAGCGGGCTGCGGCAGCTTTTCCTGGGAGGCGCGGCGGCCGGTGTGACGTACGCCCTGGGCACCTTGTTCGGAACGGCCGTAGGATAGCTCGGCTCGGACTTATGCGTGGGGCCGTATAAGTAGCCGTTACTCGCTGGTTTCGGATGTGCGACCACGGGGCATGAGCCGTAAGCGCTGCGGGCAATGACGCTCGCCGCGCACCCCCCAGCGGGAGGGGCGAAGACGCCCGTTCCGCCATCGGGCCCGACGGGCATCGATCTCACCCGGTCGTTCCGTGCTGGCCCCCATAGCTTCCACCGTCAGCGCGGAACCCCCGCCGCGCGCCTGCGGTGTCCGCATGTTGGAACGGATTATCCCGCTTCCCGAGAACCGCTCCATCATGTAACCTGCACGAAATTTTGCGATCACGCAGAGGGCCAACGTCGTCCCTCGGCACTTTGCATATGCCACATGACGACGACGGGAGAGCCGATGCGTACGCCGCGCCAGCCGTCCCAGCACTCCGCGAATGGCCAGAACTGGTCGTTCATGGATGCTCGCCCTGCTGCGCAGGGTATGTACGACCCCCGCAACGAGCACGACGCCTGCGGCGTCGGCTTCGTCGCCACCCTCACAGGCGAGGCGTCCCACACCCTGGTCGAGCAGGCTCTGACCGTCCTGCGCAACCTCGAACACCGCGGTGCCACCGGCTCCGAGCCGGACTCCGGCGACGGCGCGGGCATCCTGTCGCAGGTCCCGGACGCCTTCTTCCGTGACGTGGCCGGATTCGAGCTGCCCGAGGCCGGCGGATACGCCGTCGGCATCGCCTTCCTGCCGGAGGACTCCACCGCCGACGCCGTCTCGAAGATCGAGACGATCGCGTCCGAGGAGGGCCTCACCGTGCTCGGCTGGCGCGAGGTGCCGGTCGCTCCCCAGCTGCTGGGCGCCACCGCCCGGTCGACCATGCCGGTCTTCCGCCAGATCTTCGTCGCGGACGGCTCCTCGACGGGCATCGCCCTGGACCGCAAGGCGTTCGTGCTGCGCAAGCGCGCCGAGCGCGAGGCCGGCGTGTACTTCCCGTCGCTGTCCGCGCGGACCATCGTCTACAAGGGCATGCTGACCACCGGCCAGCTCGAGCCCTTCTTCCCGGACCTGTCCGACCGCCGCTTCGCCTCCGCGGTCGCGCTCGTGCACTCCCGGTTCTCGACGAACACGTTCCCGTCGTGGCCGCTGGCCCACCCCTACCGCTTCGTCGCGCACAACGGTGAGATCAACACCGTCAAGGGCAACCGCAACTGGATGGTCGCCCGCGAGTCGCAGCTCGTCTCCGACCTGTTCGGGTCGGACGACAAGGCCATAGAGCGGATCTTCCCGGTCTGTACGCCGGACGCCTCCGACTCCGCCTCCTTCGACGAGGTCCTCGAACTCCTGCACCTGGGCGGCCGTTCCCTGCCGCACTCCGTGCTGATGATGATCCCGGAGGCGTGGGAGAACCACGACTCCATGGACCCGGCCCGGCGCGCCTTCTACCAGTACCACTCCACGATGATGGAGCCCTGGGACGGCCCGGCCTGTGTCACCTTCACCGACGGCGTCCAGGTCGGCGCCGTGCTCGACCGCAACGGCCTGCGCCCCGGCCGCTACTGGGTCACCGACGACGGCCTCGTCGTCCTCGGCTCCGAGGTCGGCGTCCTGGACATCGACCCGGCCAAGGTCGTCCGCAAGGGCCGCCTCCAGCCCGGCCGGATGTTCCTCGTCGACACCGCTGAGCACCGCATCATCGAGGACGACGAGATCAAGGCCGAGCTCGCCGCCGAGAACCCGTACGCGGAGTGGCTCGAGGCCGGCGAGATCGAGCTGGGCGACCTGCCCGAGCGCGAGCACATCGTCCACACCCACGCCTCGGTCACCCGCCGCCAGCAGACCTTCGGCTACACCGAGGAGGAGCTGCGCGTCCTCGTCGCGCCGATGGCCAAGGCCGGTGCCGAGCCGATCGGCTCGATGGGCACCGACTCGCCGATCGCGGCGCTGTCGGACCGCCCGCGGCTGCTCTTCGACTACTTCACCCAGCTCTTCGCGCAGGTCACCAACCCGCCGCTGGACGCCATCCGCGAGGAGCTCGTCACCTCGCTGCGCTCCGCGCTGGGTCCGCAGGGCAACCTGCTCGACCCGACCGCGGCCTCCTGCCGCAGCGTCCTGCTGCCGTTCCCGGTCATCGACAACGACGAGCTGGCCAAGCTCATCCACATCAACGCCGACGGCGACATGCCCGGCTTCAAGGCCGCGACGCTGTCCGGCCTGTACCGGGTGCACGGCGGCGGTGACAGCCTGGCCGCGCGCATCGAGGAGATCTGCGCCGAGGCCGACGCCGCGATAGAGAACGGCGCCCGGCTGATCGTCCTGTCGGACCGCCACTCGGACGCCGAGCACGCGCCGATCCCGTCGCTGCTGCTCACCGCGGCCGTCCACCACCACCTCATCCGCACCAAGCAGCGCACCCAGGTGGGCCTGCTGGTCGAGGCCGGTGACGTCCGCGAGGTGCACCACGTCGCCCTGCTCATCGGCTACGGCGCCGCCGCCGTCAACCCGTACCTGGCGATGGAGTCCGTCGAGGACCTGGTCCGCGCCGGCACCTTCCTGCCCGGCATCGAGGCCGAGCAGGCCATCCGCAACCTCATCTACGCCCTCGGCAAGGGCGTGCTGAAGGTCATGTCCAAGATGGGCATCTCGACCGTCGCCTCCTACCGCGGCGCCCAGGTCTTCGAGGCCGTCGGCCTGGACGAGACCTTCGTCGAGGCGTACTTCAACGGCACGGCCACCAAGATCGGCGGCGTCGGCATCGACGTCATCGCCAAGGAGGTCGCCGCCCGCCACGCCAAGGCCTACCCGGCCTCCGGCATCGCCCCGGCGCACCGCGCGCTGGAGATAGGCGGCGAGTACCAGTGGCGCCGCGAGGGCGAGCCGCACCTGTTCGACCCGGACACGGTCTTCCGTCTCCAGCACTCCACGCGCTCCGGCCGCTACGACATCTTCAAGAAGTACACCGAGCGCGTGAACGAGCAGTCCGAGCGGCTGATGACGCTGCGCGGCCTGTTCGGCTTCAAGGCCGAGGGCCGGCAGCCGATCTCCATCGACGAGGTCGAGCCGGTCTCCGAGATCGTCAAGCGGTTCTCGACGGGCGCCATGTCGTACGGCTCCATCTCCCAGGAGGCGCACGAGACCCTCGCCATCGCCATGAACCAGTTGGGCGGCAAGTCCAACACCGGTGAGGGCGGCGAGGACCCGGAGCGTCTGTACGACCCGGCCCGCCGGTCGTCCATCAAGCAGGTCGCCTCCGGCCGCTTCGGTGTGACCTCCGAGTACCTGGTCAACGCGGACGACATCCAGATCAAGATGGCCCAGGGCGCCAAGCCCGGCGAGGGCGGCCAGCTGCCCGGCCACAAGGTCTACCCGTGGGTCGCGAAGACGCGTCACTCGACGCCGGGCGTCGGCCTCATCTCGCCGCCCCCGCACCACGACATCTACTCCATCGAGGACCTGGCCCAGCTCATCCACGACCTGAAGAACGCGAACCCGCAGGCGCGGATTCACGTCAAGCTGGTCTCGGAGGTCGGCGTCGGCACGGTCGCCGCGGGTGTCTCCAAGGCACACGCGGACGTCGTCCTGATCTCCGGCCACGACGGTGGTACGGGTGCCTCGCCGCTGACGTCGCTCAAGCACGCCGGCGGTCCCTGGGAGCTCGGCCTCGCCGAGACCCAGCAGACGCTGCTGCTCAACGGCCTGCGCGACCGCATCGTCGTGCAGACCGACGGCCAGCTCAAGACCGGCCGTGACGTGGTCATCGCCGCGCTGCTCGGCGCCGAGGAGTTCGGTTTCGCGACCGCGCCGCTCGTCGTCTCCGGCTGCGTCATGATGCGCGTCTGCCACCTGGACACCTGCCCGGTCGGCATCGCCACCCAGAACCCGACGCTGCGCGAGCGCTACTCCGGCCAGGCCGAGTACGTCGTGAACTTCTTCAAGTACATCGCCGAAGAGGTCCGCGAGATCCTCGCCGAGCTGGGCTTCCGCTCCATCGAGGAGGCCGTCGGTCACGCCGAGGCCCTCGACGTCACCCGCGCGGTCGACCACTGGAAGGCGCAGGGCCTGGACCTGGAGCCGCTGTTCCACGTGCCCGAGCTGCCCGAGGGCGCGGTCCGCCACCAGCTGATCGCCCAGGACCACGGTCTGGAGAAGGCGCTCGACAACCAGCTCATCAAGCTGGCCGCCGACGCCCTGTCCGCCTCGGACGCCACCGAGGCCCAGCCGGTGCGCGCCCAGGTGCAGATCCGCAACATCAACCGCACGGTCGGCACCATGCTCGGCCACGAGGTGACGAAGAAGTTCGGCGGTGCGGGCCTGCCCGAGGACACCGTCGACATCACCTTCACCGGCTCCGCCGGCCAGTCCTTCGGCGCGTTCGTGCCGCGGGGTGTCACGCTGCGCCTGGAGGGCGACGCCAACGACTACGTCGGCAAGGGCCTCTCCGGCGGCCGTGTGATCGTCCGCCCGGACCGGGGCGCCGACCACCTCGCCGAGTACTCGACGATCGCGGGTAACACCATCGCCTACGGCGCGACCGGCGGCGAGCTGTTCCTGCGCGGTCGTACGGGCGAGCGGTTCTGTGTCCGCAACTCCGGCGCCACGGTCGTCTCCGAGGGCGTGGGCGACCACGGCTGCGAGTACATGACCGGCGGTCACGCGGTGGTGCTCGGCGAGACGGGCCGCAACTTCGCGGCCGGCATGTCCGGCGGTATCGCGTACGTCATCGACCTGGACCGCGACAACGTCAACGTCGGCAACGTGGACGCCGTGGAGGCGCTGGACGACACCGACAAGCAGTGGCTGCACGACGTGGTCCGCCGCCACCAGGAGGAGACGGGTTCGACCGTCGCCGAGAAGCTCCTGGCCGAGTGGGACACCGCCGTCGAGCGCTTCAGCAGGATCATCCCCAGCACGTACAAGGCAGTGCTCGCCGCCAAGGACGCCGCCGAGCGAGCCGGTCTCTCCGAGACCGAGACCCACGAGAAGATGATGGAGGCGGCGATCAATGGCTGACCCGAAGGGCTTTCTGAACCACGGCCGCGAGGTCGCCAAGTCCCGTCCGGTCGAGGAGCGCCTCAAGGACTGGAACGAGGTCTACGTCCCCGGCTCCCTGCTGCCCATCATCAGCAAGCAGGCCAGCCGCTGCATGGACTGCGGCATCCCGTTCTGCCACAACGGCTGTCCGCTGGGGAACCTCATCCCCGAGTGGAACGACTACGCCTACCGCGAGGACTGGGCCGCCGCCTCGGAGCGGCTGCACGCGACGAACAACTTCCCGGAGTTCACGGGCCGTCTGTGCCCCGCTCCCTGTGAGTCGGCGTGTGTGCTCGGCATCAACCAGCCGGCCGTCACCATCAAGAACGTCGAGGTCTCGATCATCGACAAGGCGTGGGAGACCGGGGACGTCGCCCCGCAGATCCCGGAGCGCCTGTCGGGCAAGACGGTCGCGGTCATCGGCTCGGGCCCGGCCGGTCTGGCCGCCGCCCAGCAGCTCACCCGGGCCGGTCACACGGTCGCCGTCTACGAGCGCGCGGACCGTATCGGAGGCCTCCTCCGCTACGGCATCCCCGAGTTCAAGATGGAGAAGCGGCACATCAACCGCCGTATCGAGCAGATGCGCGCGGAGGGCACCCGCTTCCGTACGGGCATCGAGATCGGCCGCGACCTGAAGGCGACGGACCTGAAGAAGCGGTACGACGCGGTGGTCCTGGCCGTCGGCGCGACCACGGCCCGCGATCTGCCGGTGCCCGGCCGCGAGCTCAAGGGCATCTACCAGGCCATGGAGTACCTGCCCCTGTCCAACAAGGTCCAGGAGGGCGACTTCGTGGCGCCCCCCATCACGGCCGAGGGCAAGCACGTCGTGGTCATCGGCGGCGGCGACACCGGCGCGGACTGCGTGGGCACCGCCAACCGTCAGGGCGCGGCCTCCGTCACGCAGCTCGAGATCATGCCCCGCCCGGGCGAGGAGCGGAACACGGCCTCTCAGCCGTGGCCGACCTTCCCCATGCTGTACAAGGTCACCTCGGCCCACGAGGAGGGCGGCGACCGCGTCTACTCGGTGTCGACGACCCACTTCGAGGGCGACGAGGACGGCAACGTCCAGTGGCTGCACCTCACCGAGGTGGAGTTCATCGACGGCAAGCTGACCCCGAAGCCGGGCTCCGAGCGCAAGATCCCCGCCCAGCTCGTCACCCTCGCCATGGGCTTCACCGGCACCGACCGCGACAACGGCCTGGTCGACCAGTTCGGCCTGGACCTCGACGAGCGGGGCAACGTCGCCCGCGACGACGACTTCCAGACCAACGTGCCGGGCGTGTTCGTCGCCGGTGACGCGGGCCGCGGCCAGTCGCTCATCGTGTGGGCGATCGCTGAGGGCCGCTCGGCCGCGCGCGGGGTGGACCGCCGCCTCACGGGCGCGAGCGAGCTGCCGGCTCCGATCCGCCCGACGGACCGTGCGCTGATGGTCTGACGCGCACCCCCAGAACGTCCCGTACAAAGGCGTGCGGAACACAGACGGCGCCTGCCCTACAGTCCCCGACCGGACGACCGGGCAGGCGCTGTCGCATGTCCGCTGCCGGTCAGCCGTTCTCGCCCCCGTTCCGGTCCGGCCACACTTGGATGTGGTCCTCTTCCAGCTCCAGCAGCACCCGGTCCGCCATGCCCAGTGCCGTCGTGTACTCGTCCGGAAGCTGCAGGCGGCCCGCGCGGTCGAGCATCGCGTACTCGCGGGCCACCACGGACTCCTGGCCCGCCTCGTCGACCTCCGTGCGGCGCAGTACCTCCGTCGAGGTGCGGCCGTCGCGGATCGCGACCGTGCGGCGGACCTCGCCGGCGACCGCCTGGTCGTGCGTGACGATGACGATCGTCGTGCCCAGCTCCTCGTTGGCCCGGCGGAACGCCGCGAAGACCTGCTGCCCCGTCGCCGAGTCCAGCTCGCCGGTCGGCTCGTCGGCGAGCAGGACGGCGGGTGCGTTGGCCAGGCCGACGGCGATCGCGACGCGCTGCTGCTGACCGCCGGACATCTGCCCCGGACGCCGGTCCCGGCAGTCGGCGACACCGAGCATGGCCAGCAGGTCGTCCGCCCGTCCGGCGCGCTTTTTCCGCGGCGCGCCCGCCAGTTGCATGGGCAGGGCGACGTTCTGCGCCGCCGTCAGATACGGCAGCAGATTGCGTGCCGTCTGCTGCCAGACGAAGCCGACCACCTCGCGCCGGTAACGCAACCGCGCCTTCGCGTCCATCGCCAGCAGATCGCGGCCCGCGACCTTCGCGGCGCCCGCGGTCGGGACGTCCAGGCCCGCGAGGATGTTCATCAACGTCGACTTGCCGCTGCCGGACGCCCCCACCAGGGCCATCAACTCGCCCTCCCGCACCAGGAGATCGAGCCCCTGGAGCGCCTGCACCTCCATGGCGTCCCCGCCACCGCGCTTGGCGAAGATCCGCACCAGCCGGTCGCAGGCGATCAGGGCGTCGTGCCCGTACGCGGGCCGGTCGCGGTGGTGCGCCGCCCGCCGCTCCAGCTCCGCGAGCGATTCCGTCGTACCGCTCATCGCATGTCTCCTGCCCTGAGGTGAGTGATCGGTGTCCGGCGTCCCGCCCACCAGGCCTGCGCCACGGCCACCGCCCCCGCCAGCAGCACCGCGCCCGCGGCGGGCAGGGCCAGCGACCACACATCGGCCCGCAGTGCGGCACCCCCCGGCGCAGTGACGCCGGACGCGTCGGGCAGCGCCAGCCGGTCCAGGTCGATGCCGGGGGCGAGCAGCACCACCGTGGCCCAGCCGACGGCCATGCCCCCGCCGGCCGCGAGCAGCGCCAGGGGCAGCGCCTCCAGGCCGAGCAACTGCCGCCCCTGGCGGGTCGTCAGACCCAGGGTGCGCAGCCGGGCCAGCAGCGCGGCCCGTTCCGGAGCGGACCGCAGCAGGCCGAGCACCAGGGCGAGCAGGGCGTACCCCGCGCCCGCCACGACGGCCCAGACGTAGATCCGCTCGGCGCCCGCCTGCAACGGAGAGTCGGACAGCGCCGCGCGTTCCTCGCCGCGCAGTGTCACGGAGAGGTCCGAACCGGCGCCGCGCACGGCCGCCCGCAGCGCCTTCGCGTCGAGCCCGGCACCGGCCGCCAGCAGGATCGAAGGACCGCCGGAGCTCTTGAGCTCCGCCGCGTCGACCAGCAGGAACTCGCCTTCGGGGACGGCCGGGGTACGGGGGCGCACAGCGGTGATCCGCACCGTGACGGCTCCGCCCGGCAGCACGATCGTGTGCGGCGCCCGCCCCAGTCGCTCAGCGACCTCGGGGGAGGCGACAGCGTCCAGCACCCCACCCCGGGCTCCCAGCCGGTCGGCCGTGAAACCGCCGAGTCCCGTCTGCCGGGCCAGCCCCGCGTACGAGTCCGGCTCGACCCCGACCACCGGCAGCGACCGCGCCTCGTCGGACGCGCGTTCCGCCGCGTACTCGATTCCCACGGTCGTGACCTGCCGTACGCCCGCCACCTCCCGTACCGCCCGTGCGAGACCCGCCGGGAGCGGGGTGCCGTCGGTGGTGGAGATCCGTACGTCCGCGCCGGTCTCCAGCAGCGCGGCCCGGTCCCGGGCGTCCGCCACGCCCGCCAGCACGGACCCCCCGAACGCGGCCGTCGTCAGGGCCGTCAGCAGGGCGAGCAGCGGCAGCGTGGCGATGGCCGCCGGTGAGCGGCCCGCGCGGGCCAGCGACAGGAACCCGACCACACCGCGCAGCCGCCCGGCCGGGCCTGCGGCCCACCGCAGGGGCAGCGGATACAGCCGTACGAGGACCAGCGCGGCGACCAGACCGACGAGCACCGGGGCGGCGCTCACCAGCAGATCGCCCGTCCCGGCCGTACCGCGGCGGCGCAACGCCGCCACCGAGCCGACGGCCAGCACCAGCAGGGTCAGTTCGGCGACGGTCCGGCGCCCGCCGGGCCTGGTGTGGGCGAGGTCGTCGCGCTCCTGGTGCGCCCTCGGCCTGCGATGCGCCACGGCCGCGCGCACCGGCAGCCCGGCACAGGCGAGCAGGGCCACGGCGCCCGCCCCGAGCACGGTGGGCAGCGGCCGGGCCTCGTCCACGACGAGCACGGCGAGCAGCAGTCCGCAGGCCGCGGCGGGCACCGCCGGCACCGCCGTCTCGGCCAGCAGCCGCCCGGCGATGCCGCCCAGGGAGCCGCCCCGGGCCCGCAGCAGGGCGAGTTCGACGTCGCGGCGCGCGGCGGCCACACCGGCGCTCATCACCAGGACGACGACGGCGACCGCGGCGATCCCGAAGGCCGCGACGGCCACCACGGGCGTGATCGCGTCACGGGTCGCCGAGTAGGAGTCGACGACCTGCTCCAGGCCGGTGGAGAGCTGCGCCGTCGGACCGGCGGCCCCGCGCATCCGCACCAACCCGGGCCCGTTCTCCAGGGACGCGACCCCGGCGAGGAGCGCCGGGACGTCCCCCGCGGTGAGCCCCCCGGCCGCGGGCGCGAACCGCCAGTACTTCTCCGGCTCGCCCTGGCCGCCGAGCAGCGCCGGTGCGGCCCCGGGCGCCAGCAGGACGCCCGCCTCCCAGTAGGACAGCGGCGGACGGTTGCCGACGGAGGCCAGGGCCGGAGTGCGCAGGACCGGCTCCGCGGACCAGTAACTCCGCTGCGGATGCCGGGGTTCGAGGATGCCCGTGATCCGCACGGTCAGCGGCCCGTCGGGGAAGCCGGCCAGGGTGAGCTCGGAGCCGGCCCGCAGCCGCAGCGTGCGGGCGGTCTCGGCGGTCACGGCTCCTTCCACCACCCTGGTGTCCACGGTCACCGGTGTGCCGGCGGTGGGCAGCCGGCCCTCCCGCACGGTGGCGTGGCCGGCCGCTCCCGACTGCGCGAGCAGGGTGAACCGGGGCGGCAGCCCGTCGGGCCGGGGCAACGACGCGTCCAGTGCCTCCAGGCTCTTGCCCGTGCGCACCCCGTACGCCGACTCGGCCGGGTCCGCCCGCAGCGGCTCGGGCAGCAGCGCCCGGGCCGAGTCCTCGACCGCCGCGAGCGCCTCCGGCAGCACCGCGTCCGTACGGGCCTCCTCCGGCTTCTCGAGACCGGGCTGCGGCGCCTTCAGCTCCAGCACGGTGGACTCGGGGGCGGCCGTGGTGAGGGCCTCGCGCAGCCCGTCCGTCTCGTACGCCTCGACGGCCCGGGGCAGGACGGCGGCGAGGAACGCCGTGACCAGCACCAGCAGACCGAAGGCGACAGCGGACACCGGCGCGGTCCGCAGCCGGGTCCGCACCCAGGGCGCGCCCTGGTCGTGACGCGGCATCTCAGTCCTCCCCCTGATGGCGGAGCGCGACCGCCGGCTCGGCACGGCGCAGCGCCGACGCGGCGGTGATCAGCAGCAGCGGGGCGGCCACCCCCGCGAGGAGCAGCACCACCCGGAACAGCGGCAGTTCGACGAGGACGGGCGGGACCGGCCGCGCCGCGTCGGAGGTCAGCACGATCAGCGGGACGACGGCCCGGGTCAGGACGGCACCGAGACCGAGCCCGGCGAGCAGTCCGACGCCGATGAGCAGGCTCTGTTCCGTGGCGACCAGCCGGGCGAGATCCCGGCGGGGCGCGCCCAGGGCGCGCAGCACGGCGAACTCCGCGGACCGTTCCCGCCGCGCACCGGCGGCGCTCACCGCGAAACCCCCGGCGGCGAGGGCGGCGGCGGCCACCGCCACCGCCGTCAGCGCCGAGCGCGGCCCGGCGCCGAGCGGATCCCGCAGCAGCTCGGCCGCGGTCTCGTCCCGCACCAGCACCTGGCTGGGTCGGAGGTCGGGGCGCGCCCGCAGCGCGGCGGCGACCTCGGCGGCCTTGCCCGGGGCGGGACTCACCCACCACTCGGTGGGGGAGAGCGGCGCACTGGCCCGCTGGGCCAGCACGGCGTCGACGGCCCGCAGATCGAGCAGCAGCGCCCCGCCGTCCACGGTTTCCCCGGCCACGTCGGTGGCCGCGGTCGGCAGCTCCTCGACCGACCGTACGATCCGCACCCGGAGCTGTTCCCCGGACAGCGGTACGTCGATGGTGTCGCCGGGTGCGGCTCCCGCCGCCCGCAGGAAGTCCCGGGTGGCGACGGCGGCAAGGGTCCGCGGTGCCTCGGCCCCGGCGGTGCCGACGCGGACGGTGTAGATCGACGGGGCGGTGAAGCTCTCCTCGCGGCCGGCGCCGGTGCCGTACGACACGGTCAGCGGCGCGTTCGACGACACGGCGGGCTTCGCGGCCTTACGGGCGACGACCTCGCCGTTCTCCGTCACCACCCCCTCGCCCTGCCAGCGTGTCCCGGCGGGCACCGGGACGGGCCGCGCGGAGCCGTCGCGGCCGGTGGCGAGCAGCCGTTCGACGGTGAACCGGTGTTTCTCGGAGCGGCCGACGGGAGAGGTCTCGTCGAGCTGAAGTCCGGTCAGCCGCAACGGTCCGGCCGGGGCGGCGCGGCGGCCCGTCGCCGTCACGTCCAGGTCGAGCGTGATCCGGTGGACCCGGCCGTCCACCGGGACGTTCCCGGCGCCCAGCCGGTACCCGATGCCGTACCGGTCCTCGACGACCACCGTGAGCTGGGGTGTGCGGCCGGAGGGGGAGCGTCCTGTGGGGGTCCCCGTGTCGGTGATCCGCACGTCGAGGGCGATCCGCCGGGTGTCGTCGGGCAGCCGTACGGGCCGGTGGGTGTCCCGCGCGGGCGGTGCCAGGGCCCGCAGCAGTTTCGCCGGGGGCTCGTCGGCGAGATCGCCGCGCATCAGCAACCCGTCCCCGGCACGGTCCGTGTCCAGGGCGAGGACCGTCGCCTCGCGGCCGCGGGAGAAGCCCAGGGCGGTGCGATGCGCGGGAGCGACGTCCCGGGCCCCGGGCAGCGCCGCGTAGAGACCGGTCTGCCCGGGGCTGCCCGGCCGGTAGTCGAGGACCCGGACGGAGGTGCCCGTGCTGAAGTCGGCCTGGTCGTCCTGCGAACGGTCCCAGGACGCGCCGTGCCCGATCGCCAGCATCCCGGTCGCCACGGCGATGACCAGCAGCAGCACCGGACCCGCCCCGCGCAGCGGACGCCGGCTGAACTGCCACCCCGCCAGCGCCGCCGGCAGCCCGCGCCCGCTCGCGGACCGCCGTTCCGCGAGCCGGGCCGCGAGCGGCAGCAGACGCAGCGTCAGGACCGTGCCCGCCAGCAGCGCCAGCGCGGGCGCCGCGACCAGCAGCGGATCGATGCCCAGCTCCCCGGCCCGGTCCCGGCTCAGCACCCCGCCGCCGGTCGCGTCGGCCTGCCGGCCGAGCTGCCAGTACGCCACGCCCGCGATCAGCAGCAGCGCGACATCGGCTCCGGCGCGCACGGGCGCGGCCGACGTCGCGGCACGGACGCGCCGCAGCCGTACGGGCGTGCCCGTCGTGGCCGCCAGCGCGGGTGCCACGACCGCCGCCGCGCACGCCGCCGCCACCCCGCCCGCGACCAGCCAGACCCGGCCCGACGGGACCGCGTCGAGCCGCAGCCCGATCCGGTCGAGCGAGGACCACCGGGCCAGCAGCCGGGCCAGCGGGCCGGACAGCAACGCGGCACAGACGGCAGCCGGTACCGCGAGCAGCAGCGCCTCCAGCGCGGCGAGTCCCGCGATCCGGCCGCGAGATCCGCCCCTGGCCCGCAGCAGCTCGGTCTCACCCGCCCGCTCGCCGTCCAGCAGCCGGGCCACCAGCAGCAGGGCGTACCCGGCGAGCAGCACCAGTTGCACGGAGACGATCATCAGCGTGGACCGGGCCACCAGCAGGGCCCGCCCGGTCCGGTCGAGTACGTCGGGCAGCTCGGTACGCACGTCCGCGTCGCCCCCGAGTGCCGGGTCCTCGCGCAGCGCCCCGGCCGCGCGCACGGCGGCCGCGCGGAGCGCGCCGATGCCGTCGGTGGTGACGGTCCGGTAGTCGGCCGTCGCCACCCAGCCGGTGCCGTCCTCGGAGGTGCGGCCGGAGGCGAGCACCGACGCGTCGGCGAGCAGCGGCCCGTACGTGGTGAAGACGACCGTGCGCACGCCCTGGCCGCCGAGGGCGTCCGCCTGCCAGTAGGGATCGGAGCCGTCGGCCGCCCGGTACACGCCGGTCACCCGTACCCGGAGCGGCTCGCCGCCCAGCCGGTCGGTGAGCGTGACGCGCGCTCCGGGCCGCAGCTTCAGCCGGTCGGCCGCCGTCTCGGGCAGGGCGACGGGCACGGCTTCGCCGCGTGCCGCCGGCGCGGGGCCCGGCAGGGTGCCCGAGACCAGCTTGATCCGTGACCGGTCGAGGGCGGCGAGGTGCGTGAGGTCGGGCTCGCCGGCGCGGGCGTCGGCGCTCTGGAGGGAACGGGGCAGCGCGTACGGCCCGGACCGCTCCAGCGTCCGCACGGTCACCGGCAGCCCGCCGAACGCCTCCCGCGCCCCGCGCACCACCGCCCGCTGCGCCGCGTCCCGCTGCTCCCGGGGCACGTCCGCCTCGACGACGAGGGAGGCGGAGGCCGCGGCCCGTCCGCCCAGGACACCGCGCAGCGCCGCGTCCCCGACGGAGCCGGAGAAGGCCGCGAGGGCGGCGAGCACCGAGGTGGTCAGCAGTACGGCGAGCAGGGCGGCCACGAGGAGCAGCCGATGCGCACGCAGGCGCAGCAGCAGTAAGCCGGTCACGCTTCCCCCACCCGATGGCCGAGCCGCTCTTCCCCCAACCCGGCATGCATATCACGGAGTTACCGGCTCGGCACATGAGTTCGAATGCGGGTTGTTCCACTCTTGACCATCCGGACCGGTTCCGTATGGGATGCGGTGATGACCGAGAACACCAGCCCGGGGTCCGGTGCCGCCCTCGCCGACGACGCGTCCGACGAGCCGATGCTGCGGGTGGCGGACCTGCACCACTCCTACGGCACGGGTGCCGCGACCGTGCACGCGCTGCGCGGGGCCTCCTTCGCCGTCCGGCGCGGTGAACTGGTCGCCCTCAAAGGCCGTTCGGGCTCCGGCAAGACGACGCTGCTCCATATGATCGGCGGCCTCGACTCCCCGCAGAGCGGCCGTGTCGTCGTGGGCGGCACCGATCTGTCGGCGCTGAGCGGGAGCGAGCTGCTGGAACTGCGCCGCGACCGGATCGGTTTCGTCTTCCAGTCCTTCGGGCTGATCCCCATCCTCACCGCCGCCGAGAACGTGGGCGTGCCGCTGCGGCTGCGCCGGGCCGAGCCGCGCGAACGCGACGAGCGGGTGGCGCTGCTCCTGGCCCTGGTGGGCCTCGCCGGCCACGAGACACAGCGGCCCGCCGAGCTCTCCGGCGGGCAGCAGCAGCGGGTCGCCATCGCCCGGGCCCTCGCCAACCGCCCGGCCCTGCTGCTCGCCGACGAGCCGACCGGCCAGCTCGACGCCGCGACCGGCCTGGCGGTGATGGAGCTGCTGCGGGCCGTGGTCCGCAGCGAGGGCGTCACGGCCCTCGTCGCCACCCACGACCCCCAACTCCTCGGCCTGGCCGACCGGGTGCTGGAACTGAGCGACGGAGTGGTCGTCGAGGAGTGAGAGGGAGATGCGAGAAGGGAGGAGTGGGCGGGCAGGAGTGAGAGGGTGGGGGCCATGGTCGCGATCAGTCTGAGCAAGGTCCAGGAGACCGCTCCCGCGCTGGTGAACCTCTACAAGAGCGCCGGGGTGTCCCTCACGAAACACGGCCTCGACGGGCTGCGGGCCGCGGTCTACCTCGTGGTCGACTACTCCGGCTCGATGCGGCCGTACTACCGGGACGGCAGCGTGCAGGCGCTCGCCGACCGGGTGCTCGGACTGTCGGCGCACCTCGACGACGACGGCACCGTGCCGGTCGTGTTCTTCTCCACCCACGTCGACGCCGAGACCGGGATCGCCCTGGCCGACCACCAGGGGCGGATCGACCGGATCGTGGCCGGGCTCGGGCACATGGGCAAGACCAGCTACCACCTGGCCATGGACGCCGTCATCGACCACTACCTCGACAGCGGTGCGACGGAGCCCGCTCTCGTGATCTTCCAGACCGACGGCGGCCCCATCAACAAGCTCGCCGCCGAGCGGTATCTGTGCAAGGCGGCCAAGCTTCCGCTGTTCTGGCAGTTCATCGGCTTCGGCGACCCGGGCAGCAAGCAGTTCGACTTCCTGCGCAAGCTGGACGAGCTGGCCGTGCCGGGCAAACGGATCGTCGACAACGCCGGGTTCTTCCACGCGGGTGAAGATCCACGGAAGGTGCCGGACGCCGAGCTGTACGACCGGCTGGTGGGCGAGTTCCCGAAGTGGCTCGTGGCCGCCCGGGCCCAGGGGATCGTGCCACCGGCCTGAGCCCGGCCCGGTCACCCGCTCGTCCCCTTGGCCTATCCGCCCCTACGCCCCATTTGCACCGTCGCAATGCCGTGCCACGCTGGGAAGGATCCGACGGGGAGGCGACGACGTATGGGCGACGACGGCGCACGACGGGTGTACGGGACGGCCTCCGCTCGCAGGAGACCTCCCGTCGGCAAGGGCGAGAAGCTCGCCGACTGGGCGGACGGGCGGCTCGGGCTCTTCGGGCTGGCCAAGGCCAACATGCGCAAGGTCTTCCCTGACCACTGGTCCTTCATGCTGGGCGAGGTCACCCTCTACAGCTTCATCGTGCTGATCCTCACGGGCGTCTATCTCACCCTGTTCTTCGAGCCGAGCATGCAGGAGGTCGTCTACAACGGCTCCTACACGGAGCTCAACGGCGTGCTCATGAGCAAGGCCTTCGAGTCCACGCTGGACATCAGCTTCGATGTGCGCGGCGGGCTGCTGATACGGCAGATCCACCACTGGGCGGCGCTGGTCTTCATCACCGGCATGCTGGTGCACATGATGCGGGTGTTCTTCACGGGCGCCTTCCGCAAGCCGCGCGAGCTCAACTGGGTCTTCGGCTGGACCCTGCTGATGCTCGGCATCATCACCGGCCTGACCGGCTACTCGCTCCCCGACGACCTGCTCTCCGGCACCGGCATCCGCTTCGCGCAGGGCGCGATCCTGTCGATCCCGATCGTCGGGACGTATCTGTCGTTCTTCCTCTTCGGCGGGGAGTTCCCGGGCGAGGACATCATCTCGCGGCTGTACCCGGTCCACATTCTGCTGCTGCCGGGGATCATGCTGGGCCTGGTCGCCGCCCATCTGATCCTGGTCTTCTACCACAAGCACACCCAGTTCCCGGGCCCCGGCCGCAAGGAGCGGTCGGTCGTCGGGATGCCCTTCCTGCCGGTCTACATGGCCAAGGCGGGCGGCTTCTTCTTCCTCGTCTTCGGTGTCCTGACGGTGATGGGCGCGGTCGCCCAGATCAACCCCGTGTGGGCCTTCGGCCCCTACCGCCCCGACCTGGTCACCACGGGCGCCCAGCCCGACTGGTACCTCGGGTTCTCCGAGGGCCTGATCCGGGTGATGCCGGGATGGGAGATCAATCTCTGGGGTCACACGCTTGTCCTCGGCGTGTTCATCCCGTTCTCGCTCTTCCCGCTGATCCTGCTCGCCCTCGGCCTCTATCCCTTCATCGAGGCGTGGATCACCGGAGACAAACGCGAGCACCACCTCCTGGACCGGCCGCGCAACGCGCCCGTGCGCACCGGCCTGGGCGTGGCCTGGCTGACCCTGTACGCGGTGCTGCTGATCGGCGGCGGCAACGACATCGTGGCCACCCATCTGCATCTGTCCATCAACGTGATCACCTGGTTCGTGCGGATCGGTGTCTTCGTGCTGCCGGTCGTCGCCTTCATCGTCACAAAGAAGATCTGCATGGGCCTCCAGCGCCGCGACCGCGCCAAGGTGCTGCACGGCAGGGAGACGGGCACGATCAAGCGGCTCGCGAACGGCGAGTACATCGAGCTGCACGAGCCCCTCGCGCAGAGCGAGCTGTTCACCCTCACCCAGCACGAGCAGAACCCGCCGTACGAGATCGGGCCCGAGGTCGACGCGGGCGGGGTCCGCCGCAAGGTCAAACGGTCCGAGCGGCTGCGGGCCCGGCTCGCGAAGGCCATGTTCGGTCCCGACGCGCGGATCGAGAAGCCGACGGTGGAGGAGTACCGGGAGATCACCAGCGGCGATCACCAGCCGCACTGACGACCAGGGCCCGGCACTCCTGGGGGTCGCCCCAGGCGGTGCGCAGAGCCCGGGCCTTGGTCAGCCAGAGCGACAGGTCGTACTCCGCCGTGTAGCCGATCGCGCCGTGCAACTGCAGCGCGGTGCGGGCGGTGCCGTACGCCGCCTCGCACGCGGCGACCTTGGCGGCGGCGACATCGGCCGGCCGCATGGTCAGCGCGGCGCCGAAGACCAGCGGGCGCGCGAACTCCAGGGCGATCTTCGCGTCGGCCAGCCGGTGCCTGACCGCCTGGAACGAGCCGACGGGCACCCCGAACTGGCTGCGTTGCTTGACGTACGCGACGGTTCTGTCGAGCAGCGCGAGGCCCACGCCGAGGGCCTGGGCGGCGGTGGCGAGCCGGGCCCAGGTGAGGGCCTGTTCGGTGGCGGTGTCGAGGACTTCGCCGCCGGGGGTGAGGGGGGTGAGGCGGCGGGCCGGGTCGAGGGACGGGCGGACGGGGCCGTGGCCGGGGGAGAGGCGTATGCCGTCGGGCATCCAGGAGAGGCGGAGGGCGGCGGCGTCGCCGTCCAGGGCGTAGGGGCCGGGCGGGTGCGGGTGCGGGTGCGGGTGTGGGTGTGGGTGCGGGTGCGGGTGTGGGCGTGGGTGCGGGTGCGAGGGCGGTGGCCGGTGCGGCTCCTGGCTCTCGTGCGGCGGCGCCACCGTCGCCATCGTCTCCCCGGACGCCAGCCCCGGCAGCAGCCGCTTGGCGATCCCCGGGCCGGCCCCCGTGAGGAGCACCGCCGCCGTGATCGTCTCGACCAGCGGGCCCGGCACCGCATGACGGCCCAACTCGACGAACGCGACGGCCAGTTCGACGGGGCGCGGGCCCAGACCCTCGTACGCCTCGGGGACCGCCAGCGCGAACACGCCCGCCTCCGCGACCCGGGACCACAGCGCCCGCCCGCTCGCATGGTCGCCCCGGCTCCAGTCCCGCACCACCGCCGGTGTGCCGGCCCCCGTCAGCAGGGCGTCCAGGGAGGCGGCGAAGGCCCGCTGCTCGGCGTCGAGGAGGAAACGCATCAGCGGCGCCCCTTCGGCAGGCCGAGCAGGCGCTCGGCGATGATGTCGCGCTGGATCTCGTTCGTGCCCGCGTAGAGGGGACCGGCGAGTGCGTCGTGGTCAACAACGCCGGGCTCGGCGGCACCGCGCATCTCGTCGACATGACCGACGACCAGTGGTCCCGCGTCCTGGACGTGACGCTGAACGGCACCTTCCGGTGTGTGCGGGCCGCCCTCCGCCACATGAAGGAGACCCGCGGCGGCGTGATCGTCAACAACGCCTCCGTCGTCGGCTGGCGTGCCCAGGCCGGACAGGCCCACTACGCCGCCGCGAAGGCGGGCGTGATGGCGCTGACCCGCTGCGCGGCGGTCGAGGCGGCCGAATACGGGGTGCGGGTCAACGCCGTGGCACCCAGCCTCGCCCTGCACCCGCACCTGGTGAAGGTGACCACACCCGAACTGCTCGCCGAGCTGACCGCGCGCGAGGCCTACGGGCGGTACGCCGAGCCCTGGGAGGTGGCCAACGTGATCGTGTTCCTGGCCTCCGGCTACTCCTCGTACATGACGGGAGAAGTGGTCTCCGTCAGCAGCCGCCACCCGTAGGACGACAATGGACCCGTGCCTCCAACGAAGAAGAAGCCCCAGGTGACCGCAGCGCCCGCCCGTCGTAGCGAACTCCTCGGCACCGCCGCCGAGGTCTTCGCCGAGCAGGGCTACAACGCCACCACCGTCCGCAAGATCGCGGACCACGCGGGCATGCTCGCGGGCAGCCTCTACTACCACTTCGACTCCAAGGAGTCGATGCTGGAGGAGATCCTGCGCACCTTCCTCGACGAGCTGTGGGACGGCTACGACGACGTCCTGGACGCCGGGCTCGGCCCGCGCGAGACGCTTCAGGCCCTGGTCACGGAGTCGTTCCGGGAGATCGACCGGCATCGCCCGGCCGTCGCCATCTACCAGAAAGAGAGCAAGCAGCTCGTGGCGCAGGAGCGGTTCGCGTTCCTCGCCGAGTCGCAGCGCAGATTCGAGAAGGCGTGGCTGTCGACCCTGGAGCGCGGCGTCGCCGAGCGGGCCTTCCGCGCCGACCTCGACGTCCGGCTCACCTACCGGTTCGTGCGCGACACGGTGTGGGTCGCCGCGTCCTGGTACCGCCCGGGCGGACAGCACAGCCCGGAGGAGATCGCCCGGCAGTACCTGTCGATGGTGCTGGACGGGATCGCCGTACGCGAATAGCCCTCATCTGTGAGGGAGTTGTCATGGCCGAGGCCTACATCGTCGAAGCGGTGCGGACGCCTGTCGGGCGGCGCGGTGGAGGACTGAGCGCGGTCCATCCGGCCGACCTCGGCGCGCACGCGCTGGGGGAGCTGATGCGCCGCTCGGGCGTCGACCCGGCCGCCGTGGAGGACGTCGTCCTCGGCTGTCTGGACACCGTGGGTCCGCAGGCCGGGGACATCGCGCGGACCTGCTGGCTGGCGGCCGGGCTGCCCGAGGAGGTGCCGGGCGTGACCGTCGACCGGCAGTGCGGCTCCTCGCAGCAGGCCGTGCACTTCGCGGCACAGGCCGTGCTGTCCGGCACGCAGGACGCGGGGGCGCCAGGGGATACAGGTAGTAGCCGACCGGGGGTGTAGCCCTGCCTCGTACAGCGCCTGGCGGTCGACGAGCATCGCCGTGAGCTCGTCCTCCGTGGAGCCGCCCGGGGTACTTGGCCTGCTCGATCAGGCTGGGCTGGAACTTGTCCGGGCGCCCCCGACGTGCTGCGCTCCGAGGTCGGCTGGACCCCGGCCTTCGCCAGTCCGGCTGCGGCAGCCAGCTACCGCCGTCACCGAAGCCGTACGACGACCCGGCCCGGGCCGAGAGCGGCCCGGGTTCGCCGCACCGGCCGCGCACCCCGCGCCGTCCCCGGTGGTGTTCGCGACGCACACGAACTCCCCGCGCCGGAAGGCGAGCACACCCTCGCGTAGCCGGTGGACGCCGCGACGACGACGCCGATGAGCGTCGTGCCCAGCACCACGACCACGGATCATCGTCGACCTGGTCCCGAACCACTCCTCCGACCAGCACGAGCGGTTCAAGCGGGCCGTCGCCCAGATGTTCCCGATCGCGGTACTGATCGTGCCGATAATCGGCAGTGTCAGGAGGCGGCACGCAAGCTGCTGGCGGAGGCGGGAGAGCCCGGAGCCGTCTACGGGGCGTAGGCCGCAGGCCCGGGGGCGGAGCCTCCAGCACACACCAGCACCACACCCTCCACCCCCGCCCACCCCTACGTGTCGCACTCCAGCACACTCCGGCACAACGCACACCGCGCCCGAACCCGCCCCCGCACCGGCACCCGGATCCGCTGATGGCAGGTGGGACACGGAAACGACACCCGCAACCGCCCACCCCCGTCGGGAGAGAACCGGTAGCGCACACCCGGCTGCGGCGGCGGCCCCGCCGGCGCATGCCGCCGGTCCCGGGCATACCGCCGCCGCCCCGCCCACCCCGCCGCGGTCAGCGGCGGCTGCCGCTCATCGCGCCGGGCCAGCTCCATCCCCTTCACATACGCCGTGTACGCCTGCGCACTGGTGAACCACACCGACGGGTCCTCCCCGAAGACCAGCGCTCGCTTGGCCAGCACGTACCCGAACTCCTCCGGCGTCAGATAGCCCAGCTTCTGCGACGACGCCCCGTCCTCCCGGAACGCGTCCAGCAGCAGCCAGCCCGCGCCCAGATACGTCGTCGCCGTGTCCGTCAGGATCTCGTTGTCCCGCACGCCCGGGAAGGACAGGTCGAGGCGGTGCAGGTACACATGCATCACCTCGTGGGCGAGGGCCGCCCCGATGTCCCGCCGATGCGTACGGAACCGGTCGTTCAACTCCACGAAGTACTCCGGCCCGGCCGCGAGCTCGACGTTCGCCGCGTGCCGCATCTCCCGGAAGCTCACGATCAGCCGGGCGTCCGGAAGCCGGTAGTGCCGCACCAGCTCGTGCGCCACCCGCTGCGCCCCCAGATACAGGTCGTCGGTGTCGCAGAACGCCACATCGGCCGGGACCACGCTGGTCGGGAACGTCTGGATGGTGTCGTACGACAGGCGCTTGTACAGCGCCGTGATGGCGGCCCGCACCGTCTCCAGATGCGGGTAGCCGTGCTCGACCGGCCCGTCGTTCGCCACGCCTCACCCCCAAGACGCCCCTGAATCCGGTTCCACTGTACGAAAGTGTGACGGCCACGGGGCCGCGCCACCGCCGCGAAAACCGGTCGTCCCGTCCGGGCCCCGCCGGCAGAATCCGGGCCGTGACCAGCGAACAGCGCACCGTCGCCGCCGAGCTCCGGGTGGGCGGCCAGGACGACGACCTCGAAGAGCGGCTCGACGAGGAGCTGACCGCCTTCAACACCGCCGCCGCCGACGGAGCCGCCACCGAGCCGCTCTCCGTCCGCGTCACCGACGAGACCGGCGAGCTGATCGGCGGACTCACCGCCTGGACCTGGGGCAGCCTGTGCTCCGTGGACATGCTCTGGGTGCGGGAGGACCAGCGGCACGCCGGCTGGGGCGGCCGGCTGATGCGCGCGGCGGAGGCCGAGGCGGCCCGGCGCGGCTGCACCGACATGATCGTCTCCACGTACAGCTTCCAGGCGCCCGGCTTCTACCCACGGCTCGGCTACCGGGAAAGGGCCCGCATTCAGGGCGTGCCGGGCGGACACGAGGACGTCTACTTCCACAAGCGGATCAGCGCGGCCGAGGTGTGAGACGACGTGCGGCGGCCCGGCCTCCTCCCCGTAGGCTGACGCCCCATGACCACCAGCAACACCGGTGACGTCGACGTCGCCGTCCGCGAGGAGCTCGCCCGGCTGCGCGACAGCATCGACAACATCGACGCGGCCGTCGTCCACATGCTCGCCGAGCGCTTCAAGTGCACCCAGCAGGTCGGCCACCTCAAGGCCAGGCACCAGTTGCCGCCCGCCGACCCGGCCCGCGAGTCCCGTCAGATCGACCGGCTGCGCACGCTCGCCGAGAACGCCAAACTGGACCCGGCCTTCGCCGAGAAGTTCCTGAACTTCATCGTCGCCGAGGTCATCCGCCACCACGAGCGCATCGCCGACGAGACGCTCAACGGCTCCGCGCCCGGCGGCAACTGACCCCGGACGACCGCTCCCGGGGGAGTGACACGGCGGCCCGCGCGGGGCATGCTGCGCTGTGCACAGCATGTCAGCTGACGAGCACTGCGCGTCAGTGTCCCGGACTTACTCTGGTCCTCCACGAGGGAGGGGCGTCGGGCCATGCCGTCGGATACCAGGATCCTCATCGTCGACGACCACGAGGACACGCTGTACGCACTGGAAAGCGCCCTGGCCCCGCTGGGCTATCTGCTCAGCCGGGCCACCAGCGGCGACGAGGCGCTCAAGCAGGTGCTCCGCGGCCAGGTCGGGCTGCTGCTGCTCGACGTGCGCATGCCCGGCGTCAGCGGCCTCGAGGTGGTGCGCTACATGCGGCGCGTCGAACAGACCCAGCACATCCCCGTGATCCTGCTGACCGGCTTCGGCGCCGACCACGAACTGACCACCGCCGCCTTCCGGCTGGGCGTCGCCGACCTCGTCCTGAAGCCCGTGGACCCCTGGGCCCTGCGCACCAAGGTCCGCTACCTCTACGACGCCCAGCAGCGGCACCTCGCCCTGGAGCGGGAAGTGCGCCGGCTGCGCGCCCTCGTACGGGAGCACACCGAGGCCGCCGTACACCCCCCGCGCCCCGCCCTGCCGCATCCCGACGCGCGCGTACCGACCCAGCGCCCCGTAGGGGCGCACGCCGGGGAGCTGGAAAAAGACCGCACCTAGACCGGACATTGGGCACGTACCGATCCGCCTCTGTGCCTTGCCGGTGCCATCAGGCAGCATGTCACGCATGTCCGTACTGACGCGCGACGAAGCGCAGACCCGAGCAGAGCTCCTCGACGTGCACCGCTACACGATCGAACTCGACCTGACGACCGGCGACGAGACCTTCGACTCCCGCACCCTGATCAGGTTCAGCGCCCGCACCGACGGAGACACCTTCGTCGAGGTCAGGCCGGACGAGCTGCGCTCCGTCACCCTCGACGGACACCCCCTGGACCCGGAAGCCCTGGACGGCAACCGGCTCGCCCTGAAGAACCTCACCGCCGGCGAGCACGAACTGCGCGTGCACGCGCTCATGCGCTACTCCCGCACCGGCGAGGGCATGCACCGCTTCACCGACCCCACCGACGGCGAGACGTACGTCTACACCCAGCTCTTCATGGAGGACGTCCAGCGCGTCTTCGCCGCCTTCGACCAGCCCGACCTCAAGGCCGTCTTCGAGCTGTCCGTGCAGGCCCCCGAGGGCTGGACCGTGCTCGCCAACGGCATCACCGAACAGACCGACGGCGTATGGAAGGCGGCACCCACGCCGCTGATCTCCACCTACCTCGTCGCCGTCGCCGCCGGCCCCTGGCACTCCGTGCGCACCGAGCACCGCGGCCTGCCCTTCGGCCTGCACTGCCGCCGCTCCCTCGCCCCCTACCTGGACGCCGACGCCGACGAGCTCTTCGACGTCACGCGCGCGTGCTACGACCGCTACCACGAGAAGTTCGACGAGCCCTACCCCTTCGACTCCTACGACCAGGCCTTCGTCCCCGAGTTCAACGCGGGCGCGATGGAGAACCCCGGCCTCGTCACCTTCCGCGACGAGTTCGTCTACCGCTCCGCCGTCACCGACACCGAGCGCCAGACCCGCGCCATGGTCATCGCCCACGAGATGGCCCACATGTGGTTCGGCGACCTCGTCACCCTCAAGTGGTGGGACGACATCTGGCTGAACGAGTCCTTCGCCGAGTACATGGGCTACCAGACCCTCACCGAAGCCACCCGCTTCACGGACACCTGGACCGACTTCGGCATCACCCGCAAGTCCTGGGGCTACGACGCCGACCAGCGCCCCTCCACCCACCCCGTCGC
This sequence comes from Streptomyces sp. NPDC056948, assembly GCF_042674225.1. Taxonomy (NCBI): domain Bacteria; kingdom Bacillati; phylum Actinomycetota; class Actinomycetes; order Kitasatosporales; family Streptomycetaceae; genus Streptomyces; species Streptomyces sp. NPDC056948. Next base: position 11,416 of record NZ_JBHUQX010000027.1, on the reverse strand, counting down.
CCCCGAGGCCGTCGACGACACCGCCTCCGCGCTGCTCAACTTCGACGGCATCTCCTACGCCAAGGGCGCCAGCGCGCTGCGGCAACTGGTCGCCTGGCTCGGCGACAAGGACTTCCTCGCCGGCATCAACACCCACTTCGCCCGGCACAAGTTCGGCAACGCCACCCTCGCCGACTTCATCGACTCCCTCGCCGGCGCCACCGAACGCGACGTCCACGCCTGGGCCGACGCCTGGCTGCGCACCACCGGCGTCGACACCCTCACCCCCCAGGTCGCCCCCGGCGAGAACGGCACCTGCGCCCTCACCGTCGACCACGCCGGCAGCCGCCCCCACCACATCGCCGTCGGCCTGTACGACCGGGACCTCGGCGACGACGGCGGGCACCTGGTCCTGCGCGAACGCCTCCACCTGGACCTGCCGCAAGACGACGCCCAGCCCATCGGCAAGCGCCCGGCCCTGCTCCTCCTCAACGACGGCGACCTGACCTACGCCAAGGTCCGCTTCGACTCCGAGTCCTTCGAGACCATCCGCAAGGAGCTGTCCGGCCTGCCCGAACCGCTCACCCGCGCGGTCGTCTGGAACGCCCTGCGCGACGCCGTCCGCGACGGCGAACTGGCGCCCGCCGCCTACCTGGAGACCGCCAGGGCCCATCTCCCGCTGGAGACGGACCTCGCCGTCGTCCAGGGCGTGCTCGCGTTCGCGTCCACGTACATCACCGACCACTACCTCACGCCCGAGGAGCGGCCCGCCGCGCTCGCCACCCTCTCCGACCTGTGCCGCGACCTCATCCGCCGCACCGAGGACGGCGACAACCCCGGCCTGCGCCTGATCGCCGTACGCCACCGCATCGACGTCGCGGCCCACCCCGACACCATCGCCGCCTGGCTCGCCGACGGCACCGTCCCCGGCGGCCCGGAGCTCGACCCCGAGCTGCGCTGGCGCGTCCTCGCCCGGCTCGCCGTCCTCGGCGCCACCGACGAGGCCGCCATCGCCGCCGAGCTGGAACGCGACCCGAGCGCCACCGGCCAGGAGGGCGCCGCCCGCTGCCGGGCCGCGCTGCCCGACCCGGAGGCCAAGGCCCGCGCCTGGCAGGCGATGTTCGGCTCCGACGACCTGTCCAACTACCTCTTCACCGCCACCGCCGCGGGCTTCTGGCAGCCCGAACAGGCCGAGCTGGTCCGCGCGTACGTACCGCGCTACTACACCGACGCGGTGGCCGTCGCCGACCGCCGCGGCCCCGCCATCGCCACGGCCGTCGGCCGCTCGGCCTTCCCCGCCCACGCGGTCGACGCGGAGCACCTCCGCCTGGGCGAGGAGTGCCTGCGCGACGCCGGACCGATCCCGGCGCTGCGCCGCAAGCTCGTCGACCAACTGGACGATCTGGCACGGGCGTTGCGGGTGCGGCAGGGCAAGGAGATCTAGGACCGGCGACCTAGGGCGGGGGCGGGGCGGCTGGTCCCTTTCGCCGATGCGGCGGGCCGGTCGCCCTTCCTAGCCTCGGGCAGGCAAGGACGATCAAGCCCGAGGAGCCCTTCGTGATCGTAGTGACCGGTCCCACCGGAAACGTCGGCCGTGCCCTGGTCGACCGCCTCGTCGCCGCCGGGCGGCCCGTGCGGGCGCTCACCCGCGACCCGCGACGCGCCCGCCTGCCCGCCGGCGTCGAGGCGGTACGACTCAGCCTCGACGAGCCGGCCGCCCTGTTCGAGGGCGCGACCGAGCTGTTCCTGTACGTCCAGGCCGGCGGCGACCACACACCCCGCCTCCTGGCGGCGGCCCGTGCCGCCGGAGTGCGTCACGTGGTCCTGCTGTCCTCCGGGATCATCGACTCGGGCCCCGACGCCGACGAGACCCACCCCATCCACGTCATGCACGCCACCGCCGAGCGGCAGCTCCGCGACAGCGGCCTGGCATGGACCTTCCTGCGCCCCAACGCGTTCGCCGCCAACGCCTTCCAGTGGGCCCCGCAGATCCGCACCGGCGACACCGTCCGCGGTGTCTTCGCCGACGGGCTGTCCGCCCCGGTCCACGAGGACGACATCGCCGCCGTCGCCGAACGCGCCCTCCTCGACGACGGCCACGACGGCGCCGCCCACCGCCTCACCGGGCCCGAGGCGATCACCAACGCAGGGCAGGTCGCTGCGATCGGCCGGGCCCTCGGCCGTGAGCTGAACTTCGCCGAGCTGTCACCGGAGGAGGCCGGCCCCGAACTCTTCCCGCACGTCCCGCCGGACATGCTCCGGGCCCTGCTGAAGACCTTCGCCGCGTCGGTCGGTACACCGCCGGAAATCACCGGCACGGTCCGGGAGATCACCGGTCGGCCGGCCCGTCCCTTCGCGCTCTGGGCCGAGGACCACGTGGACGACTTCAAGGGCTGACGCGGTCCGGACCCCAACAGGTCTTCCCCGTACGGAAGTACCTCCACCCGGGTCCGGTCGTTGGGCTTCTCGGGCGCGTCGCCCCGCTCCCCGGAGGACGCCCATGAGCACGCCGCCCCCAGTGCCCCGACAGGCAACGTTCGCCCCGTCGCGACGCCCGGCGCCGCTCCTTGACGGGCAAACGCTGCCTGCCGCGGCACTGGCCTCAGGTCCCGAAGGCCCACGCGCCCTGCGGCCGTTGCTCGACACCGTGCTCGAAGCGCTGGACACCGGCGCCCGGGCACGCGGCGGACCGCTGCCGCCGGGCGGACCGGAGGCGGTCGCGGCCCGCGTACGGGAGACGGCGGGAGAGATCCTCCCCGACCAGGGCGACCCACACGCCCTGCGCACCCTGGTCCACGTCTTCGCCGAAGGCGCCGCCGACCCGGCACACCCCCTGTGCGCCGCCCACCTCCACTGCCCACCCCTGGCCATCGCCACAGCCGCCGACCTGGCCGCCTCCGCCCTCAACCCCTCCCTCGACTCCTGGGACCAGGCCCCGGCGGCCTCGGAACTGGAGACACTGGTCGCGAGGGCACTGGCCAAGGAGATCTACGGCGACGGCCGGCAGGAAGCGTCCCGAACCCCCGACTCCCTCGTCACCACCGGCGGCACCGAGTCCAACCAGGTCGCCCTGCTCCTCGCGCGAGAGGCGTGTGACGGGGCCGTGCGGCTGGTGTGCGGGGACAACGCCCATCACTCGCTCGCGCGGGCCGCCTGGCTGCTCGGGCTGCCCGAACCCGTCGTCGTACCCGCCCCGGCAGGGACGCTCGATCCCGCCGCGCTCGACGAGACCCTCACCCGCCTGGACGGCCCGCTGCTCGTCGCCGCCACCGCCGGCACCACCGACGCCGGCCTCATCGACCCACTGCCCGAGATCGCCGCCCGCTGCGCGGCCCACGGCGCCCGGCTGCACATCGACGCCGCCTACGGCGGAGGCCTCCTGTTCAGCACCCGGCACCGCGCCGCGCTCACCGGCCTCGACGCCGCCGACACCGTCACCCTCGACCTGCACAAACTCGGCTGGCAGCCGATCGCCGCAGGCCTCCTCGCCGTCAAGGACCCCCGCGACCTCACCGCCCTGCGGCAGCGCGCCGACTACCTCAACGCCGCCGACGACACCGAGGCCGGCCTGCCGGACCTGCTCGGCCGGTCCATGCGCACCACCCGCCGCCCCGACGTCCTCAAGCTCGCCGTCACCCTCAAGACCCTCGGCCGCAGCGGCCTCGGCACACTCGTCGACCAGGTCTGCGCCCGGGCCCGGGAGTTCGCCGCCCTCGTCCACGACCACCCCGGCTTCGTCCTCCACGGCCCGCCCGTCATCAGCACGGTGCTGTTCCGGCCCGCGGACGCCACCGACGCCACCGTGGCCGCCGTACGCCGCGCGCTGTTCACCGACGGCAGTGCCGTCCTCGGCCGGACCCGACTCGACGGCCGGCTCTGGCTCAAGGCCACCCTCCTCAACCCCGCCACCGGGCCCGACGACCTGGCCGCCCTGCTGCACCTCGTGGCAGCGCGCCGAGCCACACTCGTGGAAGGACACACCCCCCGATGAACCCCGCGCCCACCCCCGGTCCCACCCCGACACCACACCCGCACCGCGAGCCCGACGCACCCCGCGACCTCGTCGGCATCGGAATCGGCCCCGCCAACCTCTCCCTCGCCGCCCTCGCCCACCCGCTCGGCGAACTCGACACCGTCTTCTACGACCAGCGCCCCGCCTTCGGCTGGCACTCCGGCCTGCTCATCGAGGGCGCGACCATCCAGGTCCCCTTCCTCGCCGACCTGGTGAGCCTCGCCGACCCCACCAGCCCCTGGACCTTCCTCAACTACCTCAGGTCCCGCGAGCGGCTCTTCCCCTTCTACTTCGCCGAGCGCTTCCACATCCAGCGCGCCGAGTACGACGCCTACTGCCGCTGGGTCGGCGAGAGCCTCCCCGACCTCCACTTCGGCCACCAGGTCGACGCCGTCCGCTGGAACCCCGAACGCGACGTCTTCGAGGTCGACTTCACCCAGCTCGACGCCGACGGAGAAGCAGAGGCCCTCGGCCGCACCTACGCCCGCAACGTCGTCCTCGGCATCGGCACCGAGCCCTACGTCCCCGAACCCCTCAAGCCCCTCGCCCAGGCGCCCGGCGTCCCGGTCGTGCACGCCGCCGACTACCTCGACCACCGCGCCACCCTCCTCGCCGCCGAGCACGTCACCGTCGTGGGCATCGGACAGTCCGGCGCCGAGATCTTCCTCGACCTGCTGCGGAACAGACCGGCCGGCCAGGAGAAACTCCACTGGCTGGGCCGCACGGAGGCCTTCGCGCCCATGGAGTACTCCAAGCTCGGCCTGGAGCACTTCACCCCCGACCACACCCGCTACTTCCACGCCCTGCCCGAATCCGCCCGCGACCGGCTCGTCACCGGGCAGTGGCAGCTCCACAAGGGCATCGACGCCGCCACCGTCGCCGCCATCCACGACGAGCTCTACCGCCGCACCCTGCACGGAGGCTGGCCCGACGCCGTCCTCACCCCCGGCGTCCACGTCCGCACCGCGGGCCGCGTCGCGACGACCAAGGTGGAACTGCACCTGGAGCACGGCAGGCAGGACAGCCGCTCCCGCCTCACCACCGACGCCGTCGTCCTCGCCACCGGCTACCGCGAACGCCCCCTCGACCGCGTCCTCGCAGGACTCGACCCCTACCTGCGCCGGGACAGCCGGGAACGCCCGCGGATCGACGAGGAGTACCGCCTCGTCCTCGACCCGTCCGTCACCGGCACGGCGTACGTCCAGAACGCCGAGTCCCACACCCACGGCGTCGGCGCCCCGGACCTCGGCCTCGCCGCCTGGCGCAGCGCGATCATCCTCAACTCCCTGACGGGCAGGGAAGCGTACGCACTCCCGCGCCGCACCGCCTTCACCACCTTCGGCCTCACACAGCGGCAGCAGGTCCCGCCGGCCCGTGAGGCACCGGCGCTGACCCCGCTCGTGGACCGAAGGTGACGACAACCCCGAGGGGGTGTGTCCCTAGAAGACGGGCGTGCCGTTCCGCGTGAGCTTCCAGTCCACCGCCGCGAACTCGGCCGGGTCGACGGCCCCCTTCGCCTTCACCCAGGCGATCATGGTGTTGCGGATCTCGTCCGAGTTCGACCACAGCAGTTGCGAGGCGGCGACATGCGGGAAGTTCCCGCCGCCGTTGGCCCGGTAGTTGTTCACCGCGAACACGAACTTCGCGTCGTCCGCGAGCGGCTGCCCCTCGAACCGCACGTTCGTCACCCGCGAACCGGCCGGCTTCGCGATGTCGATCTCATAGGCCAGGCCGCTCACCACGTCGTAGTTGTAGTCCGGCGTGCCGTTCGCGTTCGTCAGCTTCGCCGGGTCCACCTCCGCGCCCGGAGCCGTCTGCGCGAAGTAGTTCGCCGAGAACTCCAGATACGCCTTCATCTGCGCACCCGTCATCAGACGCGCCTCCAGCGTGTTCTCGAAGACGTACAGACCCGCCACGTCCCGGATCGTCACCTTGCCCGCCGGGATCCGCGCACTGCGCGAGAAGCACGCCGCCTGCGACAGCACCGGCAGCGAGGCGTGCTCCGTGCCCGCCAGCGCCTGCTTCACCGTGTCCGCCTGGATGTGGTTGATCAGGTCGATGATCGGCACGTCCTTGTACGGCGCCTCGGTCGACGTCATCTCCGCCGCGTTCGTGCCGATGACCTGGTTGACGTACGCCACGACCTTCTCGTGCTCGTCCGACAGCAGCCGCACGATCTTCCGGTCCTCCTCCACCGTGTTGGAGTTCAGGACCTTCGCGCCCACCTTCTCGACCTTCCAGCAGCCCTTCGCCCAGACCAGCTCGAAGTCGAACAGCGTCAGCCGCTGCCCCCACTTCAGCGGCTCGGACAGCACGACCTGCTTGCCGGTCTTCTTGTTGGTGACGAAGTACTCGGGGATCTCCGTGTGCGCGTGCCCGACCAGGATCGCGTCGATCCCAGGCACCTGCTCGGCCACCAGACCGGCCGCGTTCTCGATGTACGGCAACTGGTCACCGTAGGACGACGTCCCCGACGAACCGCTGTGCGCCGACACGATGACGACGTCCGCGCCCATCGACCGCAGCTTCGGCACCCACTTCGCCGCCTGCTCCTCCAGACCCGGGAACGTCATCTTGCCCTGCACGTTCGCCTTGTCCCAGATCGCGATCCCCGGGTTGGTCAGACCCAGCACCGCCACCTTCACATCCCGCCCGAACGGCGTGCGCAGCCGGTGCATGCTGTACGGCGCGAAAGCCGGCCGCAGCGTCTTGGCGTCGAGCGCGTTCGCGCCCAGCAGCGGGAAACGGCACTGCTGCTCGAACTTCCGCAGCACCGGAATGCCGTAGTTGAACTCGTGGTTGCCGAGCGCCGCCGCGTCGTAGTCCATGGCGTTCATGGCCTGCGCCATCGGGTGCACCGGGCCGCCCTTGGCGGTGATCGGGTCGACCTTGGCGTAGTAGTACGACAGTTGCGTGCCCTGGATGGTGTCGCCCGCGTCGATGAGCAGCGTGTTGCGGCGGCCCTTCTCCTCGCGGATCCCGTTCACCAGAGTGGAGATCTTCGCCAGACCGATGTCGTTGTGGTCCTTGTCGTCGAACTCCTTGTCCGTGAAGTAGTCCCAGTTGAAGACGTTGCCGTGCAGGTCCGTCGTCCCCATCACGGTGAACGCGTACCGCTTCGCCGCACCCCGCGCCTCGGCCGCCTGGGCACCCGGCGCGGTGACCGCACCGGCCAGCGCCACCCCCGCCCCGGTCACGGCGGACTTCTCCAGGAACTTCCGGCGGTTCAACGGCATGTCTGGCTCCCCTTGCGGAATCTGTGAACGACGCGCGTAGATAACGCGCGTAGATTCTGACCCGGTCATGACCGGCCGCAACAGCCCCGGCAGGTTGCGATCTGATGACTCAGCCCGCCAACTCCACGCCTCCGGCCAGCCAAGACATGACAGAGTAGGGCGTATGACCGTGCCCACCGGAGACGCTTCCCAGCCCGCCGTCCCCTACGGAACACCCGACGCTCCCCGCATCGCCGTCCGCGGCGAGGCCCGCCTCGAAGTCGACCCGGAGATCGCCCGCATCGGCATCACCGTCGCCGCCCGGGGCCGTGACCGCCGCTCCGCCCTCGACGACCTCACCCGCCGCAACGCAGGCGTCCTCGACCTGGTCAAGTCCTACGGCGACGCCGTCGAACGCCTGGAGACCGGCGCCTTCTCCATCACACCCGAACTCACCAAGCACGGGCGCGGCGAACGCATCCGCACCTACCACGGCCGCGTCCACGTCACCGCCGAACTCACCGACTTCACCGCCCTCGGCGAACTCACCACCCGCCTCGCCGACCTCGAACTCACCCGCGTCGACGGCCCCTGGTGGGCCCTGCGCCCCGACTCACCCGCCCACCGCGAGGCCAGGAAGAAGGCCGTACGGGAGGCCGTCCAGCGCGCCCGCGAGTACGCCGAGGCACTCGGCACCACCCTCTCCGCCCTGGTCGAACTCGCCGACATCGGCGCGGAGGACACCACGCCGCCCTACCCCCAGGCCCCCGGCCGGATGCGCTCCGCGGCCTACGCCGGCGCCGAGGACGCCGCGGCGGCACCCCTCGACCTCGAACCCCAACGCCAGCGGGTGCACGCCCAGATCAACGCCCGCTTCACGATGGTGCCGCCGCGGCTCTAGCCGGCTTTTCCGCGGGGCCATTTCGAAAACGCGACCGAGGGAATCCTGGCGCTCATCGGAGCACCCCGCCGCACAATTCAACACTTGGGCATAGTGCTTCATTCAAAGTCTGTTGAGTAGTCACTCACGACCAATTCTCTACCGGTCGGTAACTCATAGGCTCAGTCTTATGCGCCGAGCAAAGATCGTCTGCACACTGGGGCCCGCCACCGACTCGTACGACCAGATCAAAGGCCTGGTCGACGCCGGAATGGACGTCGCCCGATTCAACCTCAGCCACGGCGGTCACGCCGAGCACGAGGAGCGTTACCACCGGGTACGGAAGGCCGCCGACGAGACCGGCCGCAGCGTCGGCGTCCTCGCCGACCTTCAAGGCCCGAAAATCCGGCTCGGCCGCTTCACCGAAGGCCCCGTACTCCTTGAACGCGGCGACACCTTCACCATCACCGTCGAAGACGGCGTCGAAGGCGACCGCAACACCTGCGGCACCACCTACGCCGGCCTCGCCGCCGACGTCACCCCCGGCGAACGCGTCCTCGTCGACGACGGCAAGGTCTGCCTCGAAGTCACCGAGATCGACGGCCCCCGCGTCCACACGAAGGTCCTCGAGGGCGGCGTCATCTCCGACCACAAAGGCCTCAACCTGCCCGGCGTCGCCGTCTCCGTCCCCGCCCTCTCCAAAAAGGACGAGGACGACCTCCGCTGGGCCCTGCGCACCGGCGCCGACGCCATCGCCCTCTCCTTCGTCCGCAGCGGCCGCGACATCCAGGACGTCCACCGCATCATGGACGAGGAAGGCCGCCGCCTCCCCGTCATCGCCAAAGTCGAAAAACCGCAGGCCGTCGAGAACATCGAAGAAATCGTCGCGGCGTTCGACGGCATCATGGTCGCGCGCGGAGACCTCGGCGTCGAAATGCCACTGGAACAGGTCCCGATCGTCCAGAAGCGCGCGATCAAACTGGCGAAGCGCAATGCGAAGCCCGTCATCGTCGCCACCCAGATGCTCGACTCGATGATCGACAACGCCCGCCCGACGCGTGCGGAGGCGTCGGACGTCGCCAACGCCGTCATCGACGGCACGGACGCGGTGATGCTGTCCGGGGAAACGAGCGTCGGCAAGCACCCCATCGAAACGGTCCGCACGATGGCCCGCATCGTCGAAGCGGCGGAAGAAGACATCCTGGCCAAGGGCCTCCCGCCGCTCACCGAACGCAACAAGCCCCGCACCCAGGGCGGAGCGGTAGCCCGAGCGGCGGCGGAGATGGGCGACTTCCTCGGCGCGAAGTTCCTGGTCGCCTTCACCCAGTCCGGCGACACGGCCCGCCGCCTCTCCCGCTACCGCTCCCCGATCCCCCTCCTCGCCTTCACCCCCGACCAGGCCACCCGCTCCCAGCTCAGCCTGACGTGGGGCGTGGAGACGTTCCTCGGCCCCTGCGTGGACTCCACGGACGCGATGGTCGACCAGGTCGACGAACTGCTGCTGAAGTACGGCCGCTGCCGCCCTGGCGACACGGTGGTCATCACGGCAGGCTCCCCTCCCGGCGTCTCCGGCTCGACGAACCTGGTCCGCGTCCACCACATCGCCGAGTAACTCTCAGTACTTGGCCCCGACGTGGGCGTCCATGAGGGTTACGGAGGCTTTGCGGGCGACGGAGATGTTGTACGGGTTGCCGTTGCGGGTGCAGTGGGTCCACTCGATGCCCAGTGTGTCGAGCGTGTCGGAGTAGAGCCGTCGGATGTCCTCGGAGACGTTGGTGAAGAAGTACCGAGGGTACTCGTAGCGCTTGCGCTCGCCGGCGACCATGCGGGTCGTCCAGTTGGTGACGCGGCAGCCGTCGGAGTGGATGAGGCCACGGACGAATTCCCAGGGGTGGGCGTCGACGATCTCCTGCTGCCAGGGTTCGAGGACGATCCGGCGCTCATGCTTCTTGCCGGGCCCGTGCTGAGGAAACATGCAGGTCCAGTGCTTCGTGTACGACTTCACCTCGACGCAGCCGGGCTTGTAGCGCTGCTTGACGCTGGGCAATGGCATCACCTTGCGCATGGCATCCTCGGCGGCAGAGATCAGGCCGGTCTGCATGGCATTGCAGAAGACGGACAGGTGATGCTGCTTGCGCTTCGAGATGATGTGGCCGTCGCCGAGGTAGAGCCCGAGCAGGTAGGCGTATGCCACCTGGTCGAACTTGCGGCCTGTGCACCGGGGGCAGTCGGTCGGTTGCTCGTAGGTCTCGCCGCGCGCTCTGCGGTCTTCGCTACGCCACCAGCCGACAGTGCCTCGCGGCACGTTTAGGCGCTCCGCGACTGTGCGGTTCGGTACACCCTGGCGCATCAGTGCGACGGCTTGAGCTCGAATCGAAGGACTGTGCTGCTCCATGGGGTAACTCTGCGCCACTGATCGTGACTGCGTGCAGCAAAAAGCGGAGGACCACGCGAACGTGATCCTCCGCTTGCTTACCTGCTGGTGCCCGGTGTGGGATTCGAACCCACATGCCCAAAGGGCACGGCATTTTGAGTGCCGCGAGTCTGACCAGTTCCTCCAACCGGGCAGGTCTGGGGACCGACCAGCAGTGTACCGGTTCACTGTGCGCCCCTGCTGCTAGGTACGCTCTTGGGAGCAGTACCGGCCTGCCCCGTACCAAGGAGCCCACGTGAGCGCCCCCGAGTCGCCCCAGCCTGTTGACGTGCCCGATGACGACAAGTCGCACGTGCCTCCGCTGACGACCCGTGTCGTCATCGCCGAGGACGAGGCCCTGATCCGGCTCGATCTCAAGGAGATGCTGGAGGAGGAGGGGTACACCGTCGTAGGTGAGGCCGGGGACGGTGAGCAGGCCGTGGAGCTGGCCCGTGAGCACCGGCCGGACCTGGTGATCCTGGACGTGAAGATGCCGAAGATGGACGGTATCTCCGCGGCCGAGAAGATCGCCGAGGAGAGCATCGCGCCGGTGCTGATGCTGACCGCCTTCTCGCAGCGCGACCTCGTGGAGCGGGCCCGGGACGCCGGTGCCATGGCCTACCTGGTGAAGCCGTTCAGCAAGACCGATGTCGTGCCGGCGATCGAGATGGCCGTCTCGCGCTTCACGGAGCTGAAGGAGCTGGAGAAGGAGGTCGCGGACCTCACGCTGCGGCTGGAGACGCGGAAGCTGGTGGACCGGGCGAAGTCGATTCTGCAGACCGAGTACGGGCTGAGCGAGCCGGCCGCGTTCCGGTGGATCCAGAAGACGTCGATGGACCGGCGGCTGTCGATGCAGCAGGTCGCGGAGGCGGTCATCCAGGACGCCGACGAGAAGAAGGCCAACAAGGGCTGATCAC
>NZ_JBHUQX010000026.1:0-38686 GCF_042674225.1 Streptomyces sp. NPDC056948 | reverse complement strand
GGCTTAAGGTGCTCCCCATGCCCGAATCACCGTCCAAGACGGCGGAGAAATCCCCCGCGAGGACCGAGGCACCGCGAGTCGCCGTCGCGAGCCTGGTCGGCACCACGATCGAGTACTACGACTTCGCCGTGTACGGCACGGCCTCCGCGCTCGTCCTCGGCCCCGCCTTCTTCCCGTCCGGCAACCCCACCGTCTCCTCCCTCGCCGCGTTCCTCACCTTCGCCGCGGCGTTCCTGTCGCGGCCCCTCGGCGTCGTCCTGTTCGGGACGATCGGTGACCGGCTGGGCCGCAGACAGGCCCTGGTCGCCTCCCTCCTGCTGATGGGCGTGGCCACCGTCGGCGTCGGACTGCTGCCCACGTACGAGACCGCCGGACTCCTCGCTCCCGTCCTGCTGGTGACACTCCGTCTGTTCCAGGGCCTGAGCATGGGCGGCGAGTGGGGCGGGGCGGTGCTGCTCGCCGCGGAGCACGCACCGCCCGGCCGCCGCGCGCTGTACGCGTCCGTCCCGCAGGCCGGCCCCTCGCTCGGCTTCCTGCTGTCCAGCGCCGTCATCCTGCCCACGCTCGAGATCGTCGGCCGGGACGGCTTCACCGACTGGGCCTGGCGCATCCCGTTCCTGCTCAGCACCGTGCTCGTCGTGATCGGCCTGTGGGTGCGTACGACGGTCTCCGAGTCACCCGTGTTCCGCGACGCGGCCCATCGCACCGCACAGACACCGGCCCCGACGCCGGCGCCGACCCTGGAGTCCCGCTTTCCGCTGGCCACGCTCCTCAAGCGGTATCCCGGCCGGCTGCTGCTCGGCACCGGCGCGGCGATCGGCGGTTCGGCCGTCTACTACCTGACGATCGTCTACAGCCTCTCGTACGGCCCGAAGGAACTGGGCATCCCCCAGAACACGATGCTGACCGCCGCGAGCATCGGCGCCGCGGCCGGCATCGCCATCACCCTCCCGGTCGCCAGGCTGTCCGACCGGATCGGCCGCCGTCCTGTGATGCTGACCGGAGCCGTCGGCTGCGTGCTGTGGGCGGTGCCCATGTACGCCTCCCTGAGCTCGCGCGACGCCTGGCTGATCACCGGCGCCTACACGGTCGGCCTCATGCTGCTCGCCCTCATGTTCTCCCCGGTGGCCGCGTTCCTCCCCGAGCTGTTCCCCGCCCGGCTGCGCTACAGCGGAGCCTCCGCGGCCTTCATCCTCGCCAACACCCTCGGCGGCGGCTTCGCCCCGCTGGTCGCCACCTGGCTGAACAGCCGCTGGGATTCCCCGCTCGTCCTGGGCTTCTACACCGGCGGCCTCTGCCTGCTCAGCCTGCTGTGCCTGCTGGCCCTCCCGGAGACCCGCGACCAGGAGTTCGACACCTGAGAGCAACGGGCGGCGACTACGGCAGGGTGCGGGCCTCGGCGATGTGCTCGGGGCCGATCGCCACCGGGTCGAGGATGGGTGACGTCTGGGTGTCGGCTCACTCTCGGCAGGCTGTGTCGAGGACCGTGGCGACCCGGTTGAGTACGTCGAGGGGTGGGGTGTAGGGAACGCGCAGGTGGTGGGTGAGGGTGGCATCGGCCGCGAAGCGCGGCCCGGGGGCGAGTTCGACTCCGCTCTTACCGGCTCGCTCGACGACCGTGTCGGCGGGAGCGGCGGTGAGCAACGGTTGTCGTCGGCGAGCACCTCGCTGAGGTGGTCGCGCTGTCGCCGGAGTTCGCCGCGCCGTCGATGGAGCACGGTTTCCAGGTCGCGATGCGCAGGCCGGCCCATATCGCCTTACTGGTTGAACCGATCAGCACGGCGCCGCGGATCCGAGGCGCAGGCTCCGGCCGGTCGCGCAGGTCGAGGTCGCGCATGGTCTCGTCCGCGACGAGGGTCACCTGGTTCCGGGTGGCCAGGTCGGCGACGGCTCGACGGATGTCCTCAGGCATGAGCGCCCCGGTGGGGTTGTGGAAGTCGGGCACCAGGTATGCGAGGTGGCCTCGGGCAGCGGTGAAGGCGGCCTTGAGCTGGTTGAGGTCCCAGCCGTCGGTGGTGACCCTCAAGCCAACCAGCTTCGTTCCGGGACCGCGTAGTACCCGCAGCGCATCGGCGCGGTACGGGTGCTGTCGAGGGCCGCGCATAGGTCTGTGACCCGGGGCCGGGGCGCCCATCAGCCGCACCCGTAGGCGTCCCCGACCAGGCAGCTCTGACCGCCGTACTGAACCGCCAGGCCTGCGACGTCGGCGGCCGCGACGAAACGGACGCCGAGCAGCGAGCCTGGTTCGAGACTTCGTCGACCACCTGATCCGTACGGACGCCGACTCCCCGAAACTCCAGCAGCGAAATCCCCGGAACGACGTCGAGCAGTCCCGAACTCCGACTCGAGGTCGGGGCCGCCGCGAGGGTCAGCCAGTGATGCCGTGGGTCTCGTCGAGCTGTTCTGAGGCCTCATTGGTTTGCTCCCGGGTCCTCGGCGGCAGTGACGCGCGCGATCACATGGCGTAGGAATCCGGCCGCGGTGCCACCGTCGCAGACGCGGTGGTCGAAGGTCAGAGACAGGTGAGCGACCTTGCGTACCTCCACGCGGCCGTCCACCGCCCAGGGGCGGTCGACGAGGCGGCCGAAGCCGAGCATGGCCGTCTGGGGATGGTTGAGGATCGGGGTGGCGCCGTCGACCCCGAGGGGACCGTAGTTGTTGAGGGTGAAGGTGCCGCCGGTGAGGTGAGCAGCGGGGACCGTGGCACGCCGTGCAAGGTCGGTGAGGCGGCGTAGTTCGGCAGCAAGAGTGTCGAGCGGCAGCCGGTCGGCGTTCCGCACGACGGGAACGACCAGGCCGTGGTCGGTCTGGGCGGCGAAGCCGAGGTGCACATGCGGCAGCCGGACGATCTCCGCCCGGCCGGTGTCCACCCGAGCGTTCAGTTCGGGGAAGGCGGCGAGCCCGGAGAGGCAGGCCCGGGCCAGCAGCGGAAGCAGGCCCGTGCCGTGGGTGTCACGGGCGGTGAGCAGGCCGGTGACATCGGCGTCCGCCCAGATGGTGACGGAGGGTGTGTCGCGGTGGGCGCGGAGGAACTTCTCGGCGGCCGCGTCGAGGGGGATGCGGATGCCCGGCTGATGAGACGTTCGGAACTCACCGTTCTCCCAGGAACCGGCCGTGTCCGCCACCAGGCCGCTGTGGTCCCTTGTCCCGTACCCGGTGAGCACCGCCCCCGACCCGGTCCCAGGGGATGCGTTCGCGCCACGGCCTGCCTCCGCAGTCGAGTCCGCACTCGCCCCGCCCGCCCCCGAAGCCTGCGCCACGGACATCAGCGGCGCCCCGACCTCGACGATCTCTCCGGCAGCGCAGTGCAGGGCGGTCACCGTCCCGGCGAACGGGCTGGGCAGCGTGACGACGGACTTGGCCGTCTCGACCTCGGCCACTGTCTGGTCGTGGGTGACGTGATCGCCCACGGCGACCGTCCATTCCAGCACCTCAGCCTCTGCCAAACCTTCACCCAGGTCCGGCAGTTGGAAGGTGCGTACGGTCCGGCCGTCGGTGCCCGCCCCGGCAGCGGGTACCGGAAACACCCGCCGTACGCCCGCACCCGGCCGTCCGCCGTCGGGCAGCAGTCGCCGCAACCCGCCCAGCACCCGCCCGGCACCCGGCAGATGCGCGCGCTCCAGCAGCGGTGGCGGGTAGGGGATGTCGAGGCCCGTGACGCGCAGCACGGGGGCCCGCAGAGCGTCGAAGCAGCGCTCCTGGACCCGTGCGGCGATCTCGGCGCCGACCCCGGCGAAGCCCTGCGCCTCGTGCACGACCAGGCAGCGGCCGGTGCGCCGTACCGACTCTGTGAGGGTGTGGTCGTCGAGCGGGACGAGGGTGCGCAGGTCCAGTACCTCGATGTCCATGCCCTCGGTCGCCGCCTCCAGGGCGGCCTCCAGGGCGACGGCGACCGACGGGCCGTACGCGACGAGCGTGGCGTCGGTGCCGGGGCGGCGGACCGCTGCGGTACCGAACGGCTCGGTGTGTGACGGTAGTCGGACGTCGTCCTTCGTCCAGTAATGGCGCTTGGGTTCCAGGAAGACCACGGGGTCCGGGTCGTCGATGGCCTCCCGCAGGAGTGAGTACGCGTCAGCCACCGTCGCGGGGGTGACGACCTTCAGGCCCGCCGTGTGCGCGTAGTACGCCTCGCTGGAGTCGCTGTGGTGCTCGACTCCGCCGATTCCGCCACCGTAGGGGACGCGTATGACGAGGGGGAGGGCGAGGGCGCCGCGTGTGCGGTTGCGGAGCTTGGCGATGTGGGAGGCGATCTGTTCGAACGCGGGGTACGCGAACGCGTCGAACTGCATCTCCACGACGGGCCGGAACCCGGCCATCGCCATACCGACCGCGAGGCCCGCGATGCCCGCCTCGCAGACCGGTGTGTCGAAGCAGCGCCGTTCGCCGAAGGTGTCCGCGAGCCCGTCGGTGATCCGGAAGACTCCGCCGAGCCGGCCGACGTCCTCCCCGAAGACGACGACCCGCTCGTCCGCGTCGAGCGCGTCCCGCAGAGCGGAGTTCAGGGCCTTCGCCATCGTGGTGGCCGTCGCCGTCGTCGCCGCCGTCGCCCGAGTCGTCATTGTCATGTCAGCGTCCTTCCAACTCGACACGCAGGGCGGCCCGTTGCTCGGTCAGTTGTGGGGTCGGGGCGCTGAACACATGGTCGAGGAGGGCGAACGGGTCCAAGGCGGGGTCCTCGGCGAAGCGGGCGCGGAAGCCGGCCGCGTACTCCTCGGCCTCGGCCGCCGCGGCTGTGATGTCGTCCTCGGTGAGCAGGCCGCGGTCACGCAGCCGGGCCTCCAGCCGGTCGATCGGGTCACGTGCACGCCAGTGCTCGGCCTCCTCGGCCGGACGGTAGCGGGACGGGTCGTCGGCACTGGTGTGCGGGCCCATGCGGTAGGTGTGGGCCTCGACCAGCCAGGGGCCGCCGCCCGCCCGCGCGTCCTCGACCGCGGTGGTCAGGACGGCGAGTACGGCCGCCGCGTCATTGCCGTCCACCTGCTCGGAGCGGACGCCGTGGCCGACGCCCTTGTACGCCAGGCTCGGTGCCGCCGTCTGGGCGGCGAGCGGAACGGAGAGGGCATATCTGTTGTTCTGCACGAGGAAGACCACCGGTGCGCGCAGGACGCCCGCGAGGTTCAGGGCCTCGTGGAAGTCCCCCTCGCTCGTGGCGCCGTCGCCGAGGAGTGCGAGGGCAACCGTGTCCGTGCCCTTGAGGTGCTCGCCGTGGGCGAGGCCGGTGGCGTGGACGGCATGGGTGGCCAGCGGGGTGCATTGGGGCGCGGTGCGGTGCCGTACGGGGTCGTAGCCGCAGTGGCCGTCACCGCGCATCAGGGTCAGCGCCTCGACGGGGTCGATGCCACGGCTGATGAGCGCTGTGCAGTCGCGGTACGTGGGGAACAGCCAGTCGGTGTCGCGCAGGACGAGCGCGGCGCCGATCTGGCAGGCCTCCTGGCCGAGGCTGGACGGGTGGACCGCGAGCCTGCCCTGGCGGGCGAGCGCGGTCGCCTGTACGTCGAAACGGCGCCCGACGACCATCTTCCGGTACATGGTGAGAAGTTCGTCGGGCGCGGGCTCCAGGTATTCCCGGGAGGAATGACCGTTCGACGGATCGATTTTTCCATTCGATGGGAAAAAGCTGACCGGAACATGGGAAGGGAGCCATGGCGAAGGTGAAGAATCCGCCCGCTCCGCCGTGACTTCGCGTGTCAACTTCTCGCGCATTCTCCCCGCCGTTCCTTCATCGAGACATGTGCGTCACGGATCGTTGCCCAGGGCTCACGCAGGCTCAACTACACCTCCGAGAAGGAAAGATGAAGCGGAACTGAACATTCTATTGGTGTAGACCGGAGCACGGTTATGAACGGGTCGTCAACCGGGCGTTAGGGCAATGGCAATACCAGAGTCGCCTCGAATTTACGGTGTCCTGATTGCAATTGACGGCGAAGCGCGGCTCTGCGGAAGGCAATGGAAAATGTCCCGAGTACACCCCCAAGTACGCCCGGGAAAACGGCACTACACGATAGTGTGCTCCTCCTGCGGAGCCCTGTACGAGGACGACGGCCTCATCCTCGACTGCTCCCGCCGCCATGAACCGGCGTTTCTGCGTACCGAGTACGACGGCCCCGCCGAGCGCACCGGCACCGGGCTCTTCCGTCACGCCCGACTGCTGCCCGTGGCGCGGACGTTCCCCGACGTACCCGGCCCCCTCGTGTACCGCGCGGGCGAGCTCGGCCGGCGTCTCGGCCTGACCCGGCTCTGGGTCGCCTTCAACGGGTACTGGCCGGAGCGCGGGGCGCTACTGCCGACGTGCACGTTCAAGGACCTCGAGGCGTACACGGTCTTCGGCCGTCTGCCGGCCGACCCTCCCGTCCTCGTGGTCCCCTCGGCAGGCAACACCGCCGCCGCGTTCGCCTGGGCCGCCACCCGTCACCAGGTGCCCTGCCTCATCGTCGTGCCCGCTCCCGCCCTGGACGGCATGCGCTTCCCCGGCCCGCTCGACCCCTGCGTCCGTATCGTCGTCCTCGACGGCGACGCCACCTACAGCGACGCCATCGCCTGCGCCGATCTGCTGGCCCGGCTGCCCGGCCACCAGGCCGAGGGCGGCTCCCGCAACGTCGCCCGCCGCGACGGTCTGGGCACCGTGATGCTCGCCGCGGCCGAGGCGATCGGAGGCCTTCCGCAGACATACGTCCAGGCCGTCGGCAGCGGTACGGGAGCCATCGGCGCCCATGAGGCGGCGCGCCGCATCCGCTCGGGCGACGAGCCTCTGCCGCGTCTGCTGATGTGTCAGAACACGCCGTTCGCCCCGCTGTACGAGGCCTGGCGGTCGGGCGGGCAGGCCCCCGCCGACCGTGAGCACGAGCCGCTGGCCCGCGAACTGACCAACCGCCGCCCCCCGTTCTCCGTCCGGGGCGGGGTGCGCGATGTGCTGTTGGAGAGCGGCGGGGACGTCCTGTGCGTGGACAACGAAGCCGCCCTCGCCGCCATGGCCGTGTTCGAGGAGATCGAGGGCGTGGACATCGAGCCCGGTGCCGGTGTCGCGCTGGCCGCGCTCACCGACGCTGTACAGGCCGGGCGCGTCCACCGCGACGAGCTGATCCTCCTCAACGTCACCGGCGGTGGCCGGGCCCGCCAGGCGGGCGACCTCACGCTCGTCCCCGCCGAACCCTGGCTGCGCGCCGTCTGGTCTCCCGGGGGCGAGGGCCCGCAGGCGGTTGCCGAGCAGGTGGGGCGGCAGCTGTCCACCACCACGTCGGGAGCCGGCCGATGACCGTGCCACGCGGACTCACGCCATCCGCCGCCCAGCGCTCGATGTGGTTCGGGCAGCGGCTCGACGGAGCCGGTGCCGCCTACAACGTCGGCGAGTACACGGAGATCCACGGCCCCGTCGATCCGATGCTGCTCCGCGCGGCCGTACGGCAGACGGTGGACGCCACCGAGACGCTGCGGTCCCGGTTCGCGTCCGACGACGACGGCGTACGCCTGCTCGTCGACGCCGAGCCCGGTGGGAGCGGTCCCGGCTGGACCATGCCTGTCGTCGACGCGGCCGGAGCCGAGTCCGCGCGGGAGTGGATGGCGGCCGACTTCGCCACGCCTTTCGACCTCGACCGCGGCCCGCTGTTCCGGTACGCGCTGCTGCGGCTCGCGGACGGCCACTGGATCTGGTATCAGGCCTACCACCACATCGCCGTCGACGGTTTCAGCTGCTCACTGATCGCCCGACGGGTGGCCGACGCCTACACCGCGCTCACCGAGAGCACCCCGCACACCCCGCCACCCGCTCCCCTGGCCCCGCTGGTCGCCGCCGACGACGCCTACCGCGGGGGCGAACGGCACGAGCAGGACCGGGCGTACTGGACGCGTGCCCTCGCCGACCGGCCCGACCCGGTGGGCCTGACCAGCCGCCCGCCGCACGTCGCCGACCGTTTCCTGCGCCGCACCGGCCACCTGCCCGGACCGGCGGGCGACCTCGTGCACTGTGCCGCCGAACGCGCCGGCACCCGCTGGTCCCGGGTCGTCCTCGCGGCGACCGCCGCGTATCTGCACCGGCTCACCGGCGCCCGGGACGTCGTCCTCGGCCTTGCCGTCACCGGCCGCGAGAGCGAGACCGAGCTCGCCACCCCCGGCATGGCGTCCAACGTGCTCCCGCTGCGGCTGTCCGTACGCCCCGACACCCACGCCGCCGACCTCGTACGGCAGGCCGCCCGCGCCACCCGCGAGCTGCTGGCCCACCAGCGCTTCCGGGGCGAGGACCTGCGCCGCGCGCTGGACTGGCCGCAGGACGGGCGCCGCTTCTTCGGCCCGGTCGTCAACATCATGGCCTTCGGGCCGGAGTTGCGTTTCGCCGGGCATCCGACCACCCGCCACAACTTGTCCACGGGGCCGGTCGAGGACCTCGCCGTCAATGTCTACGACCGCTCGGACGGCAAGGGGATCCGGGTCGACCTGGACGCGAGCCCCGAGCACTTCACGGATGCCGGGCTGAGTGCCCATCACCAGCGTCTGCTTCGCTTCGTGGAGCGGTTCGCGGCTGCGGCCGTGAGCCCCGGCACGGTGGTGGGCCGGGTGGAGCTGGTGTCGTCCGGAGAGGGGTCCCGGCTCGACGGGCCGGCTCCCGTGGCCGGGGGCCGTACCGTCCCCGGCGTCTTCGCGGCGCGCACGGCCGCCGAACCCGGCGCCACGGCCGTCGTCCACGGCGACCGCGAGACCACCTGCCGTGACGTGAACACCCGCGCCAACCGGCTCGCCCACCGCCTGCTCCGGCTCGGAGTCCGCCCCGAGGACCGGGTCGCTGTCCTGATGGGCCGCTCCGACGACCTGATCGTGGCTCTGCTGGCCATCCTCAAGGCGGGTGGCGCATACGTCGGCCTCGACCCGCGCGCCCCGGCCGCGCGCACCGCGCGGATCCTCGACGAGACGGGCGCGGAGCTCCTGCTGACCGACGGCACGGGCCACGGCACCGGCGACGGAAGCGGCACGGACGGCACGTACTACGGCCTCCGCGTCGTGGACGCCACCGACCCGTCACTCGCCACCGAGCCCGACACCGACCCCGACGTGCCCCTGCACCCGGACCGGCTGGCATACGTCAGCTACACGTCCGGTTCCACCGGCACGCCCAAGGGCGTCGCCGTCACCCACCGGGACATCACCGCCCTCGCCGCCGACTCGGCGTTCGGCGGCGGCACGCATTCACGGGTCCTGGTCCACTCGCCCACCGCGTTCGACGCGTCCACGTACGAGATGTGGGTGCCGCTGCTGGGCGGCGGCACGGCCGTGGTCGCAGCGGCGGACGAGGACGTGAACGCCGCCGCGCTCGTCCGCCTCACGGCGCGGCACGGGCTGACGGCGCTGTGGCTGACGGCAGGGCTGTTCCGGCTGGCCGCCGAGGAGGACCCCGGCTGTTTCGCCGGGCTGCGCCAGGTGTGGGCAGGCGGCGAGGCCGTGCCCGCGTCCGCGGTGCGCCAGGTCCTCACGGCCTGCCCGGGTCTGACGGTCACCAACGGCTACGGCCCGACCGAGACCACCACCTTCGCCACCTGCCGCCCCTGCCCCGACGCGGCCTCGGTGCCCGACGCACTGCCCATCGGCCGCCCGCTCGACGGCGTACGCGCCTACGTGCTCGACAGCGCCCTGCGACCGGTCCCGCCGGGCACGGTCGGCGAGTTGTACGTGGCCGGGCCCGGTGTCGCCCGCGGCTACCTCGGCCGTCCCGCCGCCACCGCCGAACGTTTCACCGCCGACCCGTACGGCCCGCGGGGCAGCCGTATGTACCGCACCGGGGACCGTGTGCGGCTGTCCGAGGACGGCGAGCTGGAGTTCCACGGGCGGGCCGACGGCCAGGTCAAGCTGCGCGGGTTCCGTATAGAGCCCGGCGAGATCGAAGCGGCCCTGGCCGCCCACCCGGAGGTCGCCCAGGCCGTGGCGGTCGTCCGTGAGGACCGTCCCGGCGACCGCCGGCTGGTCGCGTACACGGTTCCCGTCACGGGCACGGCACCGCACCACCCGGACGCCCTGCGCGCCCACCTGACCGGCCGCCTGCCCGACTACATGGTGCCCTCCGCGGTCGTACGGCTGGACCGACTGCCCCTGACCCGCAACGGCAAGCTGGACCGTGCCGCCCTGCCGGTTCCCTCGGTGCAGGGCGGCAGCCGCGCCCCGCGCACCCCGCGGGAGGAGGCACTGTGCGGCCTCTTCGCGGACGTCCTGGGCCTTCCCGCCACCGGTCCGGACGACAGCTTCTTCGCCCTCGGCGGCCATTCCCTGCTCGCCCTGCGCCTGATCGGCCGGATCCGCGACACGCTGGGCGCGGACCTGACACTGCGGGACCTGTTCGGGGCGCCCACTCCGGCGGCCCTGGCCGGCCTGCTCAGCACGGACACCGTCGTACGGCCCGCCTCCCGGCCGCTCACGCCGGGTGCCGTCGTCGACGAGGCTCCGCTGTCGTCCGCGCAGCGGCGGCTGTGGTTCCTCGACCGGCTGGAGGGCTCCGGTGCGGCGTACCACATCCCGCTCGCCGTACGGTTGACAGGCGCCGCGCTCGATCCGGACGCCCTGCGCGCCGCTCTGGCCGACGTCGTCACCCGGCACGAGATTCTGCGCACGGTCTACCCGGACGCCGACGGCACACCGCGCCAGCGGCTCCTGGACCCGGCGGAAGCCCGGCCACGGCTGCACGTCGAGAGTGTCAGGGAGAACGAACTGCCGGACCGCCTGGCCGAGTTGGCGGGCCACGAGTTCCTGCTCGCCGAGGACGCCCCTTTCCGCTCTCACCTTCTCGTCCTCGGTCCCGAGGACCACGTCCTGCTACTGGTGCTGCACCACATTGCGGCGGACGGCTGGTCTCTGGAGCCTCTCGTCCGCGATCTGGCCACCGCGTACCGGGCGCGGCGGGAGCGGCGAGGCCCTCAGTGGGCGCCGCTGCCGGTGCAGTACGCCGCCTTCGGCACCTGGCAGCGGGAACTGCTGCTCGACGATGAAGTGATGAGCCGTCAGCTCGCTCACTGGAAGCAGGCGCTGGCCGGGCTGCCCGACGAACTCGCCCTGCCCGCCGACCGTCCCCGCCCCGCCCGCGCCACGCACAAGGGCGGCGACATCCTCGTACGCCTGGACGCGGCGCTGCACGGGCGGCTGCGCAAGCTGGCGGGCGAGACCGGCACGACGGTGTTCATGGCCGTACAGGCGGGCCTCGCCACGCTGCTCACCCGGCTCGGCGCGGGCACCGACATCCCGCTCGGCACACCGGTCGCGGGCCGCGCCGACGAGGTGCTCGACGACCTGATCGGCTGCTTCCTCAACACGCTCGTTCTGCGCACCGACACCTCCGGTGCCCCCACCTTCAGGGACCTCCTCGCCCGGGTCCGGGAGACCGACCTCGCGGCCTTCGCTCATCAGGACCTGCCGTTCGAGCAGTTGGTCGAGGCCCTCAACCCGCCACGCTCGCTCGCCCGGCACCCGCTGTTCCAGGTGATGCTCGCCTTCCGCCCCGGCGGCACGGAACCCCGGCTCGACCTGCCGGGCCTCACGACCGACGCACTTGCCGTGGAGATCGGCGCCACCAAGACCGACCTGACGTTCAACCTCGGCGAGCGCCGCACCTCCGACGGCTCCCTGGACGGCATCGAGGGCATCCTCCAGTACAGCGCGGACCTCTTCGACCGGCGGACGGCCGAGGAGCTGGTCGCCCGGCTGGAGCGGCTGCTGCGGGCCGCCGTGGACGAGCCCGACCGGCCGATCGGCGCGCTCGACATCCTCGGCGAGGGCGAACGGCGATGTCTGCTCGTCGAGTGCAACGACACCGCTCGTGACGTGCCGGTGACGGCCTTCCACCAGATGTTCGAGGCGCGGGCGGCCGAGACGCCGGACGCGGTGGCCGTGACGGATGCCCGTACGAGCCTGACGTACGGCCAACTCAACGCCCGTGCGAACCGGTTGGCCCGGGCATTGACGTCGTACGGCGCCGGGCCGGGCCGGATCGTCGCCTTCGCGCTGCCACGTTCCGTCGACCTCGCGGTTTCCGTGCTGGCGGTCCTCAAGGCGGGTGCCGCCTATCTGCCGCTCGACCCTGAGCATCCGGCCGAGCGGACCGCGTATCTGCTGTCCGATGCCGAGCCCGTGTGCGTCATCGCCGGCGAGGAGCTGTCCGTCGCCGTGGCGTGCCCGATCGTGAGCCCGGACGCGGACGCCCTCGGCATAGAGCTCACCGAGGCCCGCCCTGCCGACCCGGCCTACCTGATCTATACCTCGGGCACGACCGGCCGCCCCAAGGGTGTCGTCGTCGAGCACCGCAACCTCACCACGTACGTGGCGCGCTGCGCGGAGGCGTATCCGAGCCTGCGCGGTGCCTCACTGCTGCACGCCACCATGTCGTTCGACGCCACCGTGACAACCCTGCACGGGGCGCTCGCCGTGGGCGGCCGGGTACACATCGCCGCCGTCCACGAGGCGGGCGCGGAGCCGCTGCCCGGCGGCTACACGTTCCTCAAGGCCACACCCAGCCACCTCGCGCTGCTGCCCGCGCTGCCGCACGACATCTCGCCCGCCGAGGAGTTCATGCTGGGCGGCGAGGCCCTGGTCGGGGAGGCACTGCGCTCCTGGCGCCGGGACCACCCCGGTGTACGGCTGATCAACCATTACGGCCCGACCGAGCTCACCGTCGGTTGCACGGACCACCGCATCGAACCGGGCGACGACCTCCCGTCCGGCCCCGTGCCCATCGGGCGCCCGATGTGGAACACCCGGGCGTACGTCCTCGACGCGTGGTTGAACCCCGTACCGGTCGGTGTCGAGGGCGAGTTGTACGTGGCCGGCGACCAGGTGGCGCGAGGCTACTGGAACCGCCCCGGCCTGACCGCGGAGCGGTTCGTCGCCGACCCCTTCGGGCCGCCCGGGGAGCGCATGTACCGCACCGGCGACCTGGCCGTGCGCCGCGCCGACGGCATGCTGGAGTTGCGCGGGCGGGCCGACGGCCAGCTCAAGATCCGGGGCTTGAGGATGGAGCCCGGCGAGATCGAGGGCGTGCTCACCGCGCACGGCCACGTCGAGCAGGCCGCGGTGGGCGTGCGCGAGGACCGGCCGGGCGTACGACGGCTCGTCGGCTACGTCGTCGGGGCGGCGGCCGGGGTGGACGTCGCGGACGTACGGGCTCATGCGGCGCGGCAGCTACCCGGCCACATGGTCCCGGAAGCGCTGGTGGTGCTGGACGCACTGCCGATGACGCCCAACGGCAAGCTGGACCGGGCCGCGCTGCCGGCCCCCTCCGTCGCCGAGGAGACGGACGGCCGGCCCCCGCGCACACCGCAGGAGGAGACCCTGCTCGGGCTGTTCGCCGAGGTGCTCGGTCTCGAACAGCACGGTGTGGGCGTCGACGACGGCTTCTTCGACCTCGGCGGAGACAGCATCGCCTCCATCCACCTCGTCAGCCGCGCGCTCACGGCCGGGCTGCGCCTCACCCCGCGTGATGTGTTCGAGCAGCGTACGGTAGCGGGGCTCGCGGCGGTGGCGGCGAACCGTCCGGCCCCGGCAGCCGGGGTCGCGGTGCGAGAGGCCGCCGTCGGTGAGCTGCCGCTGACTCCGGCGATGCACCGGCTGCGCGAACGCGGCGGCCCCATCGGCTCGTTCAGCCAGTCGATGCTGCTCGTCACGCCCGCCGGGGCCGACGAGACGGGCCTCGCGGCGGCGCTCCAGACCATCCTGGACCACCATGACGCGCTGCGGATGCGCCTGGGCCGCGATTGGGAAGCCCACATTCCGCCGCCAGGCTCCGTCGAGGCGCGCACCCTTCTGGAACGCGTCACCACCGTCCCGGACTTCGGACAGCTGCCCGAACTGCGGCCGGAGGCGGGCGAACTGGTGCGTGCGGTCTGGTACGACGCCGGACCGGGCCGCCCCGGACGGCTCCTGCTGACGGTGCACCACCTGGCGGTGGACGCCGTGTCCTGGCACATCCTCCGCACCGACCTCGCCGCCGTCTGGCGCGGGGAGGAACTGCCCCCGGCGGGCACCTCGTTCCGGCACTGGTCACTGCTGCTGGAGCAGGAGGCCCGGGCGCGGACGTCCGAACTGGACGTCTGGCAGCGTATGTTCCAGGCTCCCGACCCGGTTCCGTGCGCGCGCCGACCCGACCCGGGACTGGATGTCGTCGGCACGATGCGCCACCTCACGCGCACGCTTCCCGCCCCGGTCACCGACACCGTCCTCACCACGGTCCCCGCCGCATTCCACGCCGGGCCCGAGGACGTGCTGCTGGCGGGGCTGGCCCTCGCGTTCGCCCGGTGGCGGGGCCACCCGTCGCTGCTGCTGGACATCGAGCGGCACGGACGCGAGGAGCTGGGCGAGGGTGTGGACCTCTCCCGGACGGTGGGCTGGTTCACCAGCGTCGTCCCGGCGCGGCTGGACCTCACCGGGCTCGACCTGGACGACTCCACGCAGGTGCTGAGGAGCGTGAAGGAGCAGTTGCGCGTGGTTCGGGACAACGGCATCGGACACGGTCTGCTCCGGCACCTCGACCCCGCCACCGGTCCGGCACTCGCCGCCCACCCGGCTCCGCAGGTCGGCTTCAACTACCTGGGCCGTACAGCCATCGGGCGCATGGCGGACGGCGACTGGTCACCCGCTCCGGAACCGCTGCCGTACCTGGGCGGCACCGCCCACGACCCCGCCCTCCCCGTCGCCCACGGCCTGGAGATCACCGCCGTGGCGACCGACGAAGGGCTTCAGGCCACCTGGTCGTGGGCGCCCGGCATCTGGTCCGGGGACGACGTGCGCGCCCTCGCCGACCTGTGGTGCGAGGCGCTGACCGCCATGACCCGCGCCACCTCGGCGGGCGGGCACACCCCGTCCGACCTGCCACTGGTGTCGCTGTCCCAAGCAGAGATCGACGAACTCGAAGCCGAGTTCGCAAGCGAGTGGAGGTAACCCACGGTGACTCGGTCCGCAATCGCCGACATCCTGCCCCTGTCGCCGTTGCAGGAAGGGCTCCTCTTCCACGCCCTCTACGACGACGACCAGAGCCCCGACGTGTACGCCGCCCAGCAGATCCTGGAACTCACGGGCGACGTCGACCCCGCCGCCGTACGGGCCGCCGGGCAGGCCCTCCTCGACCGGCACCCGAACCTGCGAGCCTGCTTCCGCCGCCGGGACGCCGGTCAGCCGCTCCAGATCGTGCCGACGGACGTCGTACTCCCGTGGGCCGAGGCCGACTTGTCCGCACTCGGGGAGAGCGAGCGTGAGGCGGCCTGGCAGCAGTTGCTCGACGAGGAGCGCGCTCGACGCTTCGACCTCGCCAAGCCTCCGCTGCTGCGTCAACTGCTCGTGCGCTGGGCCCCGGACCGCCACCGGCTGCTGATCACCAACCACCACATCCTCCTGGACGGCTGGTCCAAGCAGCTTCTCGTCCGCGAGTTCACCGCCCTGTACGGGGGTGAGCATCCGACCGCCCTGCCGCACGTTCCGCCGTACCGCGACTACCTGGCGTGGCTCGCCGGGCAGGACCGTACGGCCGCCGAGAAAGCCTGGCAGGACGCCCTGTCAGGGGTGGTCGAGCCCACCTTGCTCGCCCCCGCCGCCCCGGCCACGACCGTCCTCCCGCACGAAGTCGTCGTCGAGCTCTCCGAGAAGCTGACCGCCACCGCCGAGCGGACGGCTCGCTCACTCGGCGTCACCCTCAACACCCTTGTTCAAGGCGCATGGGGTGTGCTGCTGGGCCGGCTGACCGGCCGCACCGACACCGTTTTCGGCCAGACCGTGACGGTCCGCCCGCCGGAGCTTCAGAACGTGGCCTCGATGGTCGGCTTCTGCATCAACACCGTCCCCACGCGTGTCCGCTGGGACGACGGCGAATCCGTCGCCGAGCTGCTCACCGGCATCCAGAGCCGGCAATCGGCCCTGCTTCCCCACCAGTACCTCGGCCTCGCCGACATCCGGCGCGCCACCGGAACGGGCGATCTCTTCGACACCCTGCTGGCGTTCGAGAGCTACCCCGCGCCCACCGACAAGGGCGCCTCGCAGGTCACCCAGCTCACCGGCCGTGACGCCACCCACTACCCGCTCACCCTCTCCGTGCTGCCCGGCCGCAGCCTGGCGCTACGACTGTCCTACCGCCCCGACGTCTACGACGAGCGCGGGGCCCGTGCGCTCCTGGACCGTTTCGCCGTGGTGCTCGCGGCCCTGGCGAGCGCCCCGTCGCGCCCCGTCCGTGAGGTGGCGGCGCTGCTGCCGGGCGAGCGGGACGAGCTGCTCGGCAAGACGGGTGCAGGGGAGGTTCCGGATTCCGCGCTTCCCGAACTGTTCGCCCGCCAGGTCGAGCGCAGTCCCCACAGCACGGCCGTGGTGTACGAGGGCGTCCGGCTGACGTACGCGGAACTGGACGAGCGCTCCAACCGCCTGGCCCGCCTGC
The DNA here is from genome assembly GCF_042674225.1 of Streptomyces sp. NPDC056948. Lineage (NCBI taxonomy): Bacteria > Bacillati > Actinomycetota > Actinomycetes > Kitasatosporales > Streptomycetaceae > Streptomyces > Streptomyces sp. NPDC056948. Next base: position 22,308 of record NZ_JBHUQX010000026.1, on the reverse strand, counting down.
TCGCCGGGCGGGGCGCGGGTCCGGAGCGCCTGGTCGCCCTGTCGCTGCCGCGCACGCCCGATCTGGTGGTGGCCCTCCTCGCGGTGCTGAAGACCGGTGCCGCGTATCTGCCGATGGACCCGGAGTACCCGGCGGACCGCCTGGCCTTCATGCTCGACGACGCTGATCCGGTGCTGCTGTTGACCACGGACGGCGCGGCTGTGACCGGCGCGGTCCCCGCCGTCACGGTGGCCGAGTCGCTCACCTACCCCGCCACACCGCTGCCCGCCCCGGCCGCCTGCCCCGACAACACGGCCTACGTCATCTACACCTCGGGCTCCACGGGCCGCCCCAAGGGCGTCGAGATACCCCACCGGAACGTCGTACGGCTCTTCGACTCGACCCGCCACTGGTTCGCCTTCGGCCCTGACGACGTATGGACCCTCTTCCACTCCTACGCCTTCGACTTCTCGGTGTGGGAGCTGTGGGGCGCGCTGCTGCACGGCGGCACGCTCGTGGTCGTGCCGTTCACGGTCAGCCGTGAGCCGGAGCAGTTCCTGCGACTGCTCGTACGCGAGAAGGTCACAGTGCTCAGCCAGACGCCGTCGGCCTTCGGTGAACTGCTGCGCGCGGATGCCGCGTCGCCGTCGCTCGGTGATCAATTGGCCCTGCGGTATGTGGTGTTCGGCGGCGAGGCACTCGACTTCGCGCGGGTCTCCGAGTGGTTCACCCGGCACCCTCAGGACGCGCCCGTGCTGGTCAACATGTACGGCATCACCGAGACGACGGTCCATGTCACGGGCCTGCCCCTGACCGAGGACACGGCACGCGCCGGCACCGGGTCCATCGGGCGCGCCATCCCCGACCTGCGCGTCTACATCCTGGACGCGGGGCTGCGACTTGTACCGCCGGGCGTGAGCGGCGAGGTGTACGTCGCCGGTGCGGGCCTGGCACGCGGGTACCTGGGCCGGCCGGCGCTGACGGCCGGGCGGTTCGTGGCCGACCCCTTCGGCGGGCCCGGCGAGCGCATGTACCGCACGGGCGACCTGGCGCGCCGGTCGGCGGACGGTGAGCTGGAGTACGCGGGCCGGGCCGACGACCAGGTCAAGATCCGCGGCTTCCGTATCGAACTCGGCGAGGTGGAGACGGCGCTCGCCGGCCACCCGGACGTCACGCAAGCAGTCGTCCTCGTACGGGAGGACCGGCTGGTCGGCTACGTCGTGGGCGCCGTCGACGCCGACGAACTGCGCGGCCACGCCGGCCGCACACTCCCGGATCACATGGTCCCGGCCGCCGTGGTCGTCCTGGACCGGCTGCCGCTCACCGCGAACGGCAAGCTGGACCGGGCCGCCCTGCCCGAGCCGGCGGCACCGTCCGGTGGGGGCCGCGCCCCGCGCACCCCGCAGGAGGAGATCCTGTGCGGGCTGTTCGCCGACGTACTCGGCCTCGACGCGCACCGGGTGGGCACCGACGACGGCTTCTTCGACCTGGGCGGCGACTCCCTGCTCGCCATGCGGCTGGCCGACCGGATCAGGGCCGCCCTCGGCAGGGCACTGCCGGTACGCGCGGTCTTCGAAGACCTGACCCCCGCCGGGCTGGCCGGGCGGCTCGACTCCGGAGACCACGTACGGCGCCCCGAACTCGCCCCGCGGGAACGCGGACACGCCCCGATCCCGCTGTCGTACGCGCAACAGCGGCTGTGGTTCATGAGCCGCCTCGACGGGGGCAACACCACCTACACCGTCCCCTGGGCCCTGCGGCTCAACGGCCCCCTCGACCGGGAGGCGCTCCAGGCCGCGCTCGCCGACGTCGTGGTCCGGCACGAGCCGCTGCGCACGCTCCATCCCGACTTCCAGGGGACTCCGTACCAGCGGATCCTCGACGCGGAGTCGGGCCGCCCGGACCTCGCCGTCGTTCCGGCGACCGAGACGGAACTCCCCGCGCTCCTCACTGCCGCCGCTCGGCACCGCTTCGACCTGTCGGCCGAGACACCGCTGCGCACCACCCTGTACGCGCTCGACGACGAGACGCACGTGCTGCTGCTGCTCGCCCACCACATCGCCGTCGACGGCTGGTCCATGGCACCGCTGATGCGCGACCTGGGGACGGCGTACGCCGCACGGACCGCCGGGGAGGCCCCACGGTGGCAGCAACTGCTCGTCCAGTATGCCGACTTCGCGAGGTGGCAGCGCGAGGCACTCGGCTCCGCGACCGAGCCCGGCAGCCCGATGAACCGTCACCTCGCCTTCTGGCACGAGGCGCTGGCGGGGGCCCCCGACGAGCTTCCCCTCCCGGCCGATCGTCCGAGGCCCGCCGAACCCAGCGGCGACGGCGGCCGGGCCGGCCTCACCATCGACGCCGGACTGCACGCGGACCTCGCCGGCCTCGCCGCCACCTCCAAGGTCACTCTCTTCATGGTGCTCCAGGCGGCACTCGCCGCGCTGCTCACCCGGTTCGGCTCAGGCACCGACATCACCCTCGGCACCCCGGTCGCCGGACGCGACGACAGCAAGCTGGACGACCTGGTCGGTCTGTTCGTCAACAGCCTGACCCTGCGCACCGACACCTCGGGCAACCCCACTTTCCGCGAACTGCTCGACCGTGTCCGCGAGTTCGACCTGGCGGCCTACGCCCACCAGGACGTGCCCTTCGACCTCCTCGTGGACGCCCTCAGCCCGCAACGCACCCTCGCCCGCCACCCCCTCTTCCAGGTCGTGATCGCCTTCACCGGCCACGGCACCGAGCCGGAGCCGTCCCTGCCCGGGCTGGTCGTCGCCGGCGAGCACATCGAAACCGGGGCCGCCCGCTTCGACCTCTGCCTCTACCTGCGTGAGCGCCGCCACGCCGATGGCGGCCCGGCGGGCATCGACGGTATCGCCGAGTACAACACCGACCTGTTCGACCCGGCCACCGCCGAGCGCATCGCGCGAGCGCTGGTCCGCTTCCTGACCGCTGTCACGGCCGACCCCGGGTTGCGCGTCGAGGACGTGGACCTGCAAGGGGACGACGTGCACCGGGAAGTGGTGCGTGAGACGGCCGCCTCCGTGCCGGGCCGCCCGGCCGCGCCCGCCGGACCAGAACCGGCGACCCCGGCCGAACGCATCCTCGCCGGGCTCTTCCGCGAGCTGCTCACGTTGCCCGAAGTCCCGCTCGACGAGGACTTCTTCGCCCTCGGCGGCGACAGCATCTCCTCCATCCGGCTGGTGAGCCGGGCGGTCGAGGCCGGGGTCGTGATCAGCGCCCGGGACGTCTTCAAGTACCAGACGGTGAGGGAACTGGCGGCGGTGGCTCGGGGGGCGGTCGGAGGCGCGACAGGTGGGGGCACAGTGCGCGTCCACGGGCCCGGTGACGGCACGGGAGCCGTCCCGCTCACTCCGATCATGCGGTGGCTGTTCGAACGCGGTGGCCCGATCGGCCGGTTCAGCCAGTCCGTCCTGCTGACGGTTCCGGCGGGTGCCGGTCTACAGCCGCTGACCGACGCCCTGCAATCCGTGCTCGATCACCACGACATGCTGCGTTCGCGGCTCACCCCGGCTCAGGAACTCCACGTCAGCCCGGTCGGCGAGGTCCGTGCCGCCGGTTTGCTCGACCGTCGTGACATCTCCGGCATGTACGGCGAGTCGGATATGGATGCCCTTCACTCGATCGTGGCCGAGGAGTTCGAACGGGCCGTGAGGCTGCTCGATCCGGTGGCGGGGACGATGATCCGGGCCGTGTGGTTCGACGCCGGAGCGGAGCGAGCCGGACGGCTGATGCTGATCGTCCACCATCTCGCCGTGGACGGGGTGTCCTGGCGCATCCTCGTACCCGACCTGGAGACCGCCTGGGCGGCCGTCGCCGCCGGGCGCCGGCCCGAGCTGCCATCCGTCGGCACCTCGTTCCGCCGCTGGTCCATGGCGCTGGGCGAGCAAGCGCGTACGCCGTCGCGGGTGGCCGAGGCCGAGCTGTGGCTCAGCATCGCGGACGCGCCCCGCACCCCGCTGGGCTCCCGGCCGCTCGACCCCGACCAGGACACCGCCGCCACGACACGTTCGCTGCGGCTGAGCCTGCCGCCCGAGACGACGGGCCCGCTGCTCACCACCGTCCCGTCCGCCTTCCGCGCCGGCACCCAGGACGTCCTCCTCACCGGTCTCGCGCTGGCCGTGGCCGACCGCCAGGGCTCCCCCCACGTCCTGCTCGACGTCGAGGGACACGGCCGTGAGGAACTGGCGCCCGGGCTCGAACTCTCGCGTACCGTGGGCTGGTTCACCTCGCTCTACCCGGTCCACCTGGACCTGGAGGGCATCGACCTGAACGACGCCCTGGCCGCCGGGCCCGCCGCCGACGTCGCTGCCGCCCGGGTCGCCGAGCGGCTTCGCGAACTGCCCGACCACGGCGCGGGGTACGGCCTGCTGCGCCACCTCAACCCTGACACGGCGGCCGAGTTGGCCAAGGCACCCGCTCCGGCGATCGGCTTCAACTACCTCGGCCGGGTCACCGCCGCCGACAGGGGCGACGCCACCGCATGGACCTTCGCCCCCGAGTCGTCGGCACTCGGCACCGGTTCCGACACCGGCCTGGCCGCCGCCCACGTCCTGGAGATCAACTCGGTCGTCCGTGACACCGGTTCGGGTCCGCACCTGGTGGCCGACTGGTCATGGCCCGACGGTGTGCTCACCGAGCCGGAGGTGCGGGCGCTGGCCGAATCCTGGTTCGCCGCGCTCACCGCCCTCGCCGCCCGGGTCGCCCGGACCGCCTCCGGCATGTCACTGAGGGGGCTGGACCAGGACGAACTCGACGAACTGGCCGCGGGCCTCGACGGCTGACCACGTGGACCAGCGAATGACCCGGACGGACCAGACAGCGAGACGAGACGACATGACACAGCCCGCGACGCAGAAGCCCGCGCTGGCCGACGTACTCCCCGTGACCCCGCTCCAGGAGGGCCTGCTCTTCCACGCCCTGTACGAGCACGAACGGGACGCCCCCGACGTGTACGTCGTACAACTGGTCTTCGAACTCGAAGGCGCCATGGACGCCGACCGCCTCCGCGCCTCGGCCCAGGCCCTGCTGGACCGCCACCCCAACCTGCGGGCGGCCTTCCGGCGGCGTCGCGGCGGCCAGCCGGTGCAGGCCGTCCCGCACCGGGCGACGCTTCCCTGGGCGGAGACCGAGCTGACGGCTCAGGGCGTCGACACGGAGAAGGCGTGGGCCCGACTGCTGGACGAGGACCGCAGGCGCGGGTTCGACCCGGCAACCCCTCCCCTCCTGCGCTGCACCCTGGTCCGCACGGGCGAGCGCCGCCACCGGCTGCTCGTCACCCACCACCACGTCCTGCTCGACGGCTGGTCGGTCTCCGTGCTCCTACGGGAACTGCTCGCCCTGTACGCCTCCGACAGCGACCCCTTGGTGCTCACGCCCGTCCCGGCGTACCGCGACTTCCTCCAGTGGCTGGAGGGCCGGGACCGCACCGCCGACGAAGCCGCCTGGCGGGACGCGCTGGACGGCGTGAGCGAACCGACCCGGCTGGCCCCGTCCGCCACTCCGGGCGCCACGGACCTCGCCCAGGCGCGCATCGAGCTGCCGGCCGATACCGGGGCCGCGCTCACGGCACGCGCCCGGAGCCTCGGCGTCACCATGAACACCCTCGTCCAGTCCGCCTGGGCGATCCTGCTGGGCCGGCTGACCGGCCGCGACGACGTCGTGTTCGGCGCCACCGTTTCCGGCCGCCCGGCCGAACTGCCCGGCGTGGAGTCGATGGTCGGCCTGTTCATCAACACCATCCCGACCCGGGTCCGGCTGCGCCCCGCCGACACCCTCGGCGACCTGCTGCACGAGGTCCAGGAGGGCTACGTCCGCCTCCTCGACCACCACTACCTCGGCCTGGCCGACATCCAGCGGGCCGTCGGCGTCCCGGAGCTCTTCGACACGCTCCTGGTCTTCGAGAACTATCCGGTGGACCCGGAGGCGATGGGTGAGGGAGGGCTCGTCCAGGGCGCGGGCGGTGAAGGCGGGGACAGCGTAGAGCGTACGGGCCTCCGCGTCACCGGCTCCAGCGGTCGTGACGCCACCCACTACCCGGTGACCCTCGTGGCGCTCCCCGGCCCGCGGCTCCGCTTCCGGCTGGCCTACCGGCCCGGCCTGTTCGACGCCGGCTGGGCCGACGCCACGCTCGCCCGTCTGGTGCGGATCCTGGAGGCCATGGCCGCCGAGCCCGAGCTCCCGCAGGGCCACCTGGGCCTCCTCGCGCCCGGGGAACTCCCCCGGCACGCCGAGCTCCCGCCGCCCCCGGACCGTACCCTCAGCGGCCTCTGGTCGGCCCAGGCCGCGGCCACCCCGGACGCCGACGCCGTACTCGACCGCGGCAATCACCTCACGTACAGGGAACTCGACGCCCGAGCCGACCAGTTGGCGGCGCGGCTCGCCGCCCTCGGCGCGGGCCCCGAACGGGTCGTCGGCATCGCCCTGCCCCGTACGGCGGAGCTGATCGTCGGCGTCCTCGCCGTGCTGAAGTCCGGTGCGGCCTATCTGCCGCTCGACCCCGCATACCCCGCCGACCGCCTGGCGTACATCGTCGCCGACGCACGTCCGGTCGTCGTCCTCGCCACGGCGGAGACGGCGGGGGCGTTGCCGGAGGGTACGCCGCTGCTCGATCCAGGCAGGGAAGTCAGTCATCAGGCGGGTGCCCCCACGCACTTGAGTCCGTCCAACCTCGCCTTCATCACCTACACGTCCGGTTCCACCGGCCGCCCCAAGGGCGTCCTGGCCACTCACCGGAACGCCGTCGAGTTCGTCGAGTGGACGCACGCCGAGTTCGGGCCGGACCGGCTGGCCAGGGTGCTGTTCTCGACCTCGCTCAACTTCGACGTGTCGGTGTTCGAAATCTTCTCACCACTGCTGTGCGGGGGCCGTATCGAGATCGTCGAGAACCTGCTCGCGCTCACCGACGGCACCGCCCGGGACGCCGGCCTGATCAGCGGTGTGCCCACGGTCATGGCGACCGTGCTCGCCGAACGACCGGCCGTGTCGCCCCACACGGTGGCCCTCGGCGGGGAACCGATCTCCGAACAGCTTCGTACCGACATCGAGGCCGCCTTCCCCGGGGCGCGGCTCGTCAACTTCTACGGGCCCACCGAGGCGACGATCTACGCCACAGCCTGGCAGTCGGACGCCGACCCGGCCGACAGTGCGGGCCCGCCCATCGGCCGTGCCCTGGCCCGCAACCACGTCCACCTCCTCGACCACGCCCTGCATCCTGTGCCCGACGGAGCGGTCGGCGAGGTGTACATCGCGGGCGGCGGTCCGGCGCGTGGCTACCTCGACCGCCCCGGGCTGACGGCCGGGCGGTTCGTCGCCGACCCGTTCGGCGGGCCGGCGGAGCGCATGTACCGCACGGGTGACCTGGCGGTGCGCGGCTCGGACGGTCACCTGCGCTTTCTGGGCCGCGCGGACCAGCAGGTGAAAATCCGCGGCTTCCGTATCGAACCGGGCGAGATCGAGGCCGTACTCGCCACCCATCCCGCCGTCGCGCAGGCAGTGGTCACGGTAGGGGAGGACGGCCGCGGCGAGAAACAACTCGTCGCGTACGTGGTCGCGGCCGAAGGGGCACCACCGGGAACCGAGGCAGGACCGCGGTCCCCGGGGGCGACGGACCCTGAGCCGAGCCCCGTGGTGGGCGCGGGGATCTGCGCGCCCAGCCCGTACCGGCCCGAAGGCGCAGCGACGAAGACCGCCGACGACCTCCGTGAGCACCTGGCCCGGGTCCTGCCCGCCCATATGGTCCCCTCGGCGTTCGTCAGCCTGGGCTCGCTCCCCCGCACCGCCAGCGGCAAGCTGGACCGCAAGGCGCTGCCCACTCCGGAGGCACGATTCACCGCGAAGACAACGCCGCGTACCGGGCGGGAGGAGACCCTGCGGGGGATCTTCGCCGAGGTCCTCGGGCTCGCCCCGGCTCATGTCGGCGTCCACGACAGCTTCTTCGACCTCGGCGGCCACTCCCTGCTGGCCCCCCGTCTGACCTCGCGCATCCGTGCCGAGCTCGGCACCGCGCTGCACCTGCGCGCCGTCTTCGACACACCGACCGTGGCGGCGCTGGCCCGGCGCGCGGACGAACCCGAGGCCTTTGAAGGGTCGCGCGCCGACCGGCCCGACGAGGCGGGTACGGCGCCTATGGGCTCCGTGCTCCCCCTGCGCACGAGAGGCGACCTCGAACCCCTCTTCTGCCTCCCCCCGGCCTCCGGTCTGGCCTGGGGATTCGCGGGGCTCGCCCGGCACATCGACCCGAGCCGCCCGCTGTACGGGCTCCAGTCCCGCGGCCTGATCCCGGACCGGCGGCCGGCCGGCAGCCTGGCCGAGGTGGTGGCCGAGCACACCGCCCGCATCCGGGAGATCCAGCCGCACGGCCCGTACCACCTGCTCGGCTACTCCATGGGCGGCCTCGTCGCGTACGACGTGGCGGTCGGCCTCCAGGCGGCCGGAGAGCAGGTCGCACTCCTCGCGCTGCTGGACTCCTTCCCCGGAGCCTGGCTTCGGCAGGGCCCCGCCCCCTCCGATCGCCCGGCACTGCTGCGCAGCCTCCTGGCCATCCTCGGCCGCGAGGTACCCGAGGACGAGACAGAATCGCTGACGGACAGCCGCTTCGCCGAACTGGTCCGCCGTGTACCCGACATGCCTGGCGGCCTCGACGACTCCGAACTGGCCGCACTGGTCGACGTGACGGCGAACAACCGCCGTCTGCTGGGCGAGTTCGCCCCCACCTCGTACCGCGGCGACCTGCTGTTCTTCACCGCCGATGCGGACCCGGACGCGGTGCCCGGACGATACGGCTCCTGGCAACCGTACGTCGAAGGCCGCATCCACAACCACGACATCCCCTGCACTCACGGAGAGATGACCCGTCCCACGTCACTGGGCCGCATCGGCCCGGTGCTGGACAGCCACCTCCGGAAGTAACCACAAGCCCCCAGGAGGAGAGAGATGACCACCAACCCCTTCGACGACGACAGCATCGAGCACTTCGTCCTGGTGAACGACGAGGGCCAGCACTCCCTGTGGCCCTCGTTCGCCGAGGTGCCGGCCGGCTGGACGGTCGCCCACGGCGCCGCCGGCCGTCAGTCCTGCGTGGACTACGTCAACGAGCACTGGACCGACATGCGCCCGACGAGCCTGATCGAGGCTATGGGTGAGTGACCCCGGACCAGCGAGCCCCGTACAACCCCACCAAGGAGAGACCGACGGCCATGCCCATGGATGACCAGACCGACGCAGCAGGCACCATCAAGCTGGTGTGCCTTCCGTATGCCGGAGCGGGCGCCTCGTTCTACCGCCCCTGGGCCGCCCTGGCCGGGGACGCTCTGGAGACCCTGCCTCTGCAACTGCCCGGCCGTGAAAGGCTGATCGACGACGAGCCCCACCGGGACGTCCACGGGGCCGTCGACGGACTCATGGCCCAGCTGCGGGATCGGCTCGGCGCCGGTGACCACAGGGTGGCCCTCTTCGGGCACAGCCTTGGTGCCGTACTCGCCTTCGAACTGGCCCACCGTCTGGTCGCCGAGCCCGGCGTCGAGCTCGTCCACCTCTTCGTCAGCGGGTCGCCGGTGCCCGACCGGGGTCGTGAACAGCGGGCCACCGGTCTCTCCGACGAGGACTTCCTCACCCGTGTCCGCGAGCTGGCGGGCTACAGCCACCCCGCGCTCGACGACCCCGAGATGCGTGAGTTGGTACTGCCGACCCTGCGCGCCGACGTCGAGATGCACGAGAACTACGTACCGAGCACCCACCTCCCGTTGGAGGCGCCCCTCACGGTCGTCCGCGGCAAGGACGACGACCTCTGCACCCACGACGACGCCGCGTCCTGGAACAAGGCGACCGGACGCCGCTTCGAGTACGTCGAGCTCCCCGGCGGCCACATGTATCTGACCGAGTCCGCGCCCGCCCTGGTCGGCCTCATCGTCTCGACGCTGCGCTGAGCGTTCTCCCTCACAACTCCCAAGGAGCACCCGATGCGTCTGCAAGGCAAGTCGGTCCTCATCACCGGCGCCGCCCGCGGACTCGGCCGGACCGCCGCGGTCGCCTGCGCGGCCGAGGGCGCCGACCTCACCCTCCTGGACATCTGCGCCGACCTGCCGGGCGTGCCCTATCCGCTGGGCACGCCGGGCCAGTTGGAGCACACCGCCACGCTGTGCCGGGAGGCGGGCGCGGCCGTCCTCACCTCCGAGGCCGACATCCGTGACCTGCGGGCCGTACGGGAGGCCGTGACACGCGCCGAGGACCGGTTCGGCCGGATCGACGTCGCCGTCAACAACGCGGGTATCGCCGCGCCCTCGGGCAAACCGGTGCACGAGATCGACGAGGACGAATGGTCCCTGATGATCGACGTGGACCTCTCCGGGGCCTGGCGGGTGATCCGCGAGGTCGGCAAGGCGATGAGCGCCCAGCGCGCCGGCAGCATCGTCAACGTGGCCTCGACGGCAGGGTTGGTGGGCTATCGGCACTTCGCCGGATACGTCGCCGCCAAGCACGCCGTCATCGGCCTCACCAAGGCCGCCGCGCTCGACTACGCACCCACGAAAGTACGCGTGAACGCGGTCTGCCCGGGTTCGGTGCGCGACGACGCGCAGGCCGAGGGCCGGATGCTCGCCGAGATCGCCAGGGCGCTCGAAGTGCCCGTCCACGAACACGAGAAGACCTTCGTCAAGGCACAGCCCATGAACGCGCTGATCGAACCCGAGGACGTCGCCGCCGCCGTCGTCTTCCTCGCCTCGGACGAGTCACGGCAGATCACCGGGTCGGTCCTGACCGTGGACGGCGGATTCAGCATCCGCTGAGCGCCCTTCCCGGTCTCCCAGCACCAAGGAGTACGGCCATGTCCGCCTCGCTGCCCGACCCCCTCCCCGCCCCCGCCCCCTGCCACGCGATGCGCGTCCGCCAGACCCCCTCCCAGGAACCCACCGGCCGACACGGGCTGTGGATCGAGGACGTCCCCGTTCCGTCCACGGACCCGCTCGCCGAACGCCGCCGCGCCACCGAACTCGCCCGCCCGGCCCGCGGTCCCCGCCAGGTCCTCCTCCGGTACGCCGACGGCCTGTCCGATTTGATCGTCGTGGCCCCGCGACACGGCCCCGGCCGTACGGCAGTCGCGCCCGCTCCCGCGCCCGCTCCGGCCTGGGGCCTGGCCGACGACGGCCCCGACACCGCCTTCGCCTTCCCCCTGGAACACGAAGGCGATGAGGCGAGCTGGCTCACGGCACTCGCCGTCACCCTGCACCGCTACGACCCCGAGACCCAGCCGGTCATCGGCACGGACCAGGGCGCCTTCACCGTCGAACCGGCCGCCACGCTCGGCGAGTCGAAGCCGTCGCTCGCGTCCGGCCCGGCGCTCGCAGGTCTGCTGTTCGGCAACGCTATCGACAACCGTGGGGTCGGCGAGGGTGGAGGCCGGCGCGAGTACGTGCCCTGCCTCGCGCCCCCGTTCCCGCTCACCGTCTCCGTCTTCCGGGACTCCGGCGGTCTGCGGCTGCGCTGCGACCACCGGAGCAGCCATGTCTCGGCGGAGATCGCCGCACAGTTCGTACGGCACCTCGTACACGTACACCAACAGGTTCTGCACGCCCCACAGACACGGGTGGACGAGGTCGAGCTTCTCGACGAGGCCGAGCGAACCCGCACGGCGGCACTCGGCCGCCCGTCCCGTGCCCTGGTCACCACGCCGACGAGCGTGGCGGAGGCATTCGCCCGAGTCGTCGCCGCGGGTCCGGACCGCATCGCTGTGACCAACAGCGAGGCCCACCTGACGTACCGCGAACTCGACGAGCAAGCGGCCCGGTCGGCATCAGGCCTGCGGGCGCTCGGCGTCTCCGGTGGCGACCGCGTGGGGGTATGCCTGGAACGCTCCGCCGAACTCGTCGTCACCCTGCTCGCCGTACTGAAGGCCGGCGCGACCTACGTGCCCGTCGACCCCGCCTACCCGGCGGACCGGCTCGCCCACACGGCACGGGACGCGGACCTGGGTGTGGTGGTGACTCGGCTTCCCGATTTCCCGGCCGCGGCGGGGTGCGTTCAGGTGACGCCGGACGAACTGTTCAACCTGTTCAACGAGGCGAGCGGCACGAGCCTGCCGCCCCCGTCGCCCGACGACCCTGCCTACGTCATCTACACCTCCGGGTCCACCGGCCGCCCCAAGGGCGTCGTCGTACCGCACCGGAACGTGATCGCCCTGATCGACGCGACGCGCGACGAATACGCGCTCACTGGGGCGGACGTATGGACGTGGTTCCACTCCAGCGCGTTCGACTTCTCGGTGTGGGAGATCTGGGGCTGCCTGCTGACCGGCGCACGGCTGGTCGTGGTGCCGTACTTCGTCTCCCGTGAGCCGGACCGCTTCCGCGATCTGCTCGTGGCCGAGAAGGTCACCGTGCTCAGCCAGACCCCATCGGCCTTCGCACAGCTACTGGAGGTGGACCACACGGAGGTGGGCGTACGGGTGGTCGTCTTCGGCGGCGAACCCCTCGACGCCCGGGTGCTGCTGCGCTGGTTCGACCGGCACCCGGAGTCCGCCTGCCGCGTGGTGAACATGTTCGGCATCACGGAGACCACCGTCCATGTCACCGAGCAGACCCTCACCCGGAAACTGGCGCTCGCCTCCACCCGCTCGGTCGGCCACGCCTTGCCCGGCTGGCACATGTATGTGCTGGACCAGTACGGACGTCTCCTCCCCCCTGGAGTCGCGGGCGAGATCTACGTAGGCGGTGCCGGAGTGGCACTCGGCTACCTGGGCCAGGAGGAACTGACGGCCCAGCGGTTCGTACCGGATCCCTTCACCGGCGGCACGATGTACCGCAGTGGCGACCTGGGCCGCCTGCGTCCCGACGGACGCCTCGAACACCTCGGCCGTATCGACAGCCAGGTCAAGATCCGCGGCTTCCGCATCGAACTCGACGAGATCCGCTCCGTCCTGCTGGAGGACCCCGACGTGCGCACCGCGGCCGTCGTCGTACGCCGCGATGACCCGACCGACGCCGCCACAGCCAGGATCGACTCCTACGTGGTCCTGTCGCCCGGGGCCGACCCCACCACGATCCGCGAACGGGCCGCAGGCATCTTGCCCGACTACATGCTCCCCGCCACGGTCACGCCTCTGGACACGCTCCCGCTGACGCCCAACGGCAAACTGGACACCACACGACTCCCCTCGGTCCGCCGCCCGCCGGCACCACGGAAGGCGGTCCCCTCGAAGGCGCCTGCGGCAACCGATGACCTCATGACGACGCTCACAGAGATCTGGAGCGACGTCCTTGACGTCCCGGTCGGCCCGGACGATGACTTCTTCGAACTCGGCGGCAACTCCCTCTTCGCCGTCCGCATCACCGCCGCCCTACGCACCCGTGGCCTCCCGCCCCTGCGCCTGCGGGAGCTGTACCGTCACCCGACGATCCGCGAATCGGTTGGGAGTCTCAGGTCTTCGGACAGGTGAGGGGCGCGGCGCCCGCGAAGTGCGTCGACTCCGTACGCCGCGAGAATACGGCCGAAGTCGTCGTCGCTCTGGAAGGTGGCGACCACACCGCACAGGCCGAGTGCGACGACTCAGGCGCCGATCCAGACCCAGCCCTTGTGCTCGCGAAGGCCCTGCCAGACGAGCCATGAACCCCTTCCGGGTGACGATGAGCATGGTGCCTTACTCGAACAGGGTCATGAGGTAAGTCGAATGCGGCAGGACAGGAAGACAAAAAGGCTCCTGTGCCGATGCGTCGGTGTCGTGACCCGATTAGTGGCCATGCGGAAAGAGCTCTCTCTTGTCCGAGGCCCACTGCGAATTCGTGATCTGCCCCTCGGACCCGTCTTTGTACTGGATGGTGCAGTCTCCCGGCTCAAAGCTCCAGTCGACCTGGGAACCCAGCTTGATGTTGCCTCCGTACCGGAACCAGGTGTAGTTGCCGCCGATCACGCAGTGCCCGGCGGTCAGCATGGTCGATCCGGGCCCGTTCGGCAGAGAACACGCCGTCATTGATCTTCACGCTCACCTGGTTGCTGCTCGGATCGACACCCCGCGAAGCGTCCCGGCGCCCTGAACGGCCACCCCGAGTGGGAGCGGGCGCTCGAAGCGATCGAGAGGTGCGAGCGCCCGGTTTCATGTCGGTGAGCGCTTTCAGCTCGCTCGATGCTGAGGAGAGCAAAAGCGTGTCTCACGTGGTGAGTTCGGCGAGCTACTCGATCACGAGCGGTGGCTGCCCTGGCACGACCAGTCGAGGCTGATCACGCCCAGGAAATGAGTATGCGGCTGCGTGGCGTCAGCCGATCATGTGAGTATGACCGATCAAATGGCGATCAGTACCTTGACTTTGGAGCACAGGATCCCGGACGACTGGGCGGCGGACCCATGGGCCGAGGTTCGACCCTTAATCGACGGCGTAGACGTTCTGAGGGGAGTCCACCCGGAAGGGGTGGCACTCAGTTGCCGACACTGGACAGGCCCGGCCGAGAGCTGGCCGCTGACGGTCACGAAGGAGCCGCGCAAAGTCATGATCACCGAGCCGACCTGCACCGCCGGCTGCTGCGGCGCTCTGTACGTCACCATGCGCCGCGAGGGCGACCGGGTGATCTGGGACGCCTGGGAAAACACCAGCAACATCACTGCCGTTCCCGCGGACATCCGCTTCAATGCTGCCCAGTACGAAGCCGAACTCGCGCGGGCCGCAGCGGACCGCAGCTGGGAAGAGCCGGTCGACACCGTTGCCCGGCTGCTCGAGCAGACCCTTACGGGCAGCGGCTGGTTCGAGCAGTGGGGCTGCGTCCTCACGGGTGTCTGGCCACGACGCGAGGAGCCCGACGCCCCCGAGGAGCTCACCAGCCCCAAGGGGGTCGATGTCGAGTTCCATCAGGTCCAGGCACCGGGGGAGCGTGCACGTTCCTACGGGTACGAATTGTTCGTCACCCACGACCAGTCCGCGGAGGAACAAGCACGGCAGCTCGCGGCCTGCATTCTGGCGGACGATCCGCGGAAGACTGCTGAGCTTCGAGAACGCTGAGGACCAGGTGCAGAAACGCGCGAGTTGAGATTGGCCACGTCCTTGACGGGGTTCGCCCTCTGTTTGGCGAGTCTCCAGTAGCAGGTCAGGGTGGCGGCGAGGCGGTTCGTACCGGACGGTGGGGCGGCGGTAGCCGAAGAGCCAGGAGATCGACCGCTCGATCTTCCAGCGGCGCCGTCCGAGCCGCTCACCACGACTCGATACCGGGACGGGCCATCCGTGGTAGTACGCCTTGTCCACGCGGACCTTCACCGGCTTCCTCCGGCGTGGTCCGCGCCGGGAACGGACGGCGGGGATGCCGAGAATCAACGGCTCGAACGCCTCGCTGTCGTGCAGGTTCGCGCCGGACACCGCGACGGCCAGCGGCAGGCCCTGGACCTCGGACAGCACATACAGCTTGCTGCCCTTCTTGCCGCGATCGACCGGATTCGGCCCGGTCGGCGTGCCCCCCTTTCGCCCGCACCGACGCGGCATCGACGATCGCGGGCGACCAGTCCACGCGGGGAACCGACGGTGCGCGGTGGCCGGCGAGACCCCGAAAGTGACTGAGCACCCCAGTTGGCCAGTCGAGAGTTCGCCCACCCCGTCTGTCACCCCACGTCCCGCCGGATGAGCGCGTGCGCGATCGGCTCGCCGCTGCGCTGCGCGTACGTCATCCGTTCGCTTACCTCACGCAGGGTCCGGGGGCGATTTCCAGGCCCGCCGCAGCAGCTCTTGTGGAATCTCACACCCGCGTTCAGCAGCACCGTCAGTGTTCGCCACGCCGCGACATCCCGCCGCCGGGGCACGGCGAACGCCGAACCTGCGTGGATCAGCGGCTCCGCACAGCGAGGACAGGTCCGGCCAACGAATTGAAGGACATCGAGTGTCCAGGCAGGAGCCCCCGCGCGGGCCACAGCCGTGAGGAACGCGGTGTTGAGGTCCAAGCCCACCGCGTACAGCAGGTGGCGCTCCTCATCGCTCAGCAGGTCCGCCGACCGCACCCCCTGGTACGCCTCCCCATTGGAGGAACCCTCCGCTCCAGCTAGTGCACACAAGGCCGGGAACTCCTGGGCAACCACGGGAAGCGGAAGGAAGTACTCCGAATTCTCCGGCATGATTGCCCAGGTCAGGAAGGGTGCACGTCAGGCCCAAGACGCCACCGGCACGAACGAACTGTCTTGCCGGAACTGGTCCGTTCCGTTCGAGCGTTCCACGCGGAGCTGGTAGGCGTAGTGGCGCAGGTAGTGCCCCGGGTAGTTGTACGACTCGAAGCGGACGGAGCCCGACGCCGTGCCGGTCCGGAGGACGAACGTGGCGTCCTTGGCGAACGTGCTCGTGCCGTCGTTCGGGTCGAAGCGGGCGCGGAAGTCCCAGTGGCGCAGGTAGTTGCCGGCCGCGTCGCGGAAGGAGCAGGCGTTCGCGTCGGCGAGGCCCGCGACGACCGTGAAGGTGGCGGCCTGCTTCTCCGCGGTGGTGCTGGAGCCGCTGACCACGGGCAGGTTGAGGAGCGCCGACTGCTGCTGCCAGTAGCGGGTGGAGTAGTTGGCCGACCGGAAGGAGCGGGTGGTGTTCCGCGCCAGGCTCGGGCCGCCCGAGACCGTCTCCTTGACCACGGTGAAGTGCCGTGCCGTTCCGGAGATCGCGGGCAGCGCGGCCGGTGCCGACCAGGTGGCGAAGGTGTCGTGGCTGTCGCTGTAGTAGTAGTTCCCGTCGCCGTAGCCGTCGAAGAAGACGCGCCAGCCGCCGTTGTCCAACTGGACCAGCGCGGGGCCCTCGCGGTAGCTGCCCCAGCCCGCCCAGTCGCCGGTCCTGCGGATCGTGTACGGGCCGGTGAGGTTAGAGGCGGTGGCGTACTCGATGTACTTCGTCGTCTCGTTCTTCGGGAAGGCGTGGTACGTCGAGCCGATCCTCACGATGAACGTGTCGATGTGGTTGGCGCCGATGCCGGAGAGCGCGACCGGTGAACTCCACGCCGTGAGGGCGGAGTTCGTGGCCCTCAGCCGGTACGGTGTGAAGATCCACTCGTCGTTCGTGGTGGAGCAGGACACGATGACGTTGACGCTGCCGTCGCTGTCGACGAACCATTCGGGCGCCCAGGCGCGGGAGAGGTTCGCGATGGGGACGGTGTAGTCGTACAGGAACGTCCAGTTGACGCGGTCGGAGCTGCGGGCGAAGCCGATGGTGGTGCTGGTGTCCTGCCAGGTGTGCGTCGTGTAGGTGACGTAATAGAAGCCGTCGGTGTGTCTGAGGACGCTCGCGTCGCGGATCCGGCCCGCCGGTGGCCTGTACGCGGAGGAGCGCAGCAGCCGGAAGTCGGTGGCGTCGTCCGACTGGTAGACGTTGACCGTACCGTCGTCGCTGTTGAGGAACGGCACGATCGTGTAGCGGGTGGCCGAGCCGTTCGGGGGCGCGGCGGCCAGGGCGCTGCCGAGCAGTCCGGGGGTCTCGCCGAGCAGCAGCGCCGAGGCGGGCAGGGCGGCCAGGGCGCGCAGCAGGGTACGGCGGGACGGGGTGACGGGTCGGGGTGTCATGTGCGGCTCGCTCTCGACTCAGGGGGTCGAAATACCGAACAAGGTTCGGAAAGTCGGTCAGAAGGTAGAGCTGAGGCAGAAGTGCGTCAATGGTTTTGTACGAGAGCCGCAGAGCCCAGAGAGGATCGGTGAACATCCACTTCCGTCGCCGCCGTTCCGCCACCGGCCACCGGACGTTACCGTTCGGTAGACCACACGCTTCCGGAGGTGTCCGCATGACGCTCGACCGCGCCGCAGGCCTGGCGGAGACCGCCCGAGCGCTGGCCGCCGGGGAGGTGACGTCCCGCGCCCTGGTGGAGCTCACGCTGGCGCGGATCGAGGCGACGCAGGGCAGCCTCAACGCCTTCCGGATCGTCCGGGCCGAGGCGGCGCTCGCCGAGGCCGAAGCGGCTGACCGGGAACTGGCCACGGGCGGGCGCAAGCCCCTGCTCGGCGTCCCCGTGGCGGTGAAGGACGACATGGACGTGGCCGGCGAGCCGACCGCCTTCGGCTGCTGCGGGGAGTTCCCGCCGGTCGCCGAGGACGGCGAGGCCGTACGGCGGCTGCGCGCGGCCGGGGCCGTGATCATCGGCAAGACCAACACCTGCGAGTTCGGGCAGTGGCCCTTCACCGAGGGGCCCGCCTTCGGCGCGACCCGCAACCCGTGGAGCACGGAGCACACGCCCGGCGGATCGTCCGGCGGATCGGCCGCCGCGGTCGCCGCCGGGCTGGTACCCGCCGCGCTCGGCTCGGACGGGGCCGGCTCGGTGCGGATCCCGGCCGCGTGGACCCATCTGATCGGCATCAAACCGCAGCGCGGCCGGGTCTCCACCTGGCCGCGCGGCGAGTCCTTCCAGGGCATCACCGTCAACGGCACCCTGGCCCGTACGGTCGCCGACGCGGCCCTCCTGCTGGACGCGGCGAGCGGCAACCACGCGCAGGACCCGCACCAGCCCCCGGCCGTCGACGCGTCGGCGGCCGTCGGCCGCGATCCCGGGCGGCTGCGGATCGCGCTCTCCCTCAAGCCGCCGTTCACGGCGGTGCCCGCCCGGCTGCGTGCAGAAGTCCGGACCCGGATCGTCGAGCTCGCCGAGCGGCTGGCCGCGCTGGGGCACACGGTCGAGGAGGCGGATCCGCCGTACGGGCGGATCGGGCTGACCTTCGTGCCGCGTGCGACGGCCGGCATCGCCGAGCGGGTGGGCGAGGCGCCCTTCCCGGCGCTGCTGGAC
Organism: Streptomyces sp. NPDC056948; assembly: GCF_042674225.1. Lineage (NCBI taxonomy): Bacteria > Bacillati > Actinomycetota > Actinomycetes > Kitasatosporales > Streptomycetaceae > Streptomyces > Streptomyces sp. NPDC056948. Next base: position 3,606 of record NZ_JBHUQX010000026.1, on the reverse strand, counting down.
CGGCGCACCCGGGACGCGGCCCGGCTGGGCCGGCTGCTCGGCGGGGCCCCGCTGCGGGCGGCCCGGCGGGCGGAGGCCGTTCTGCACCGCCGTATCGGAGGGTTCTTCACCTCGTACGACGTCGTCCTCGCGCCCACGACCGCCGCTCCCCCGCCCCGCATCGGCGCCCTGCTCGAACTCAGCGGATTCGCCACCGACCGCGCGATGATCGCCGCCTGTCCGTACGCCTGGCCGTGGAACGTGCTGGGCTGGCCCGGGGTCAACGTGCCCGCCGGGTTCACGGCGGACGGCCTGCCCGTCGGGGCGCAGTTGCTGGGGCCGGCCGACAGCGAGCCGCTTCTGGTGCAGGTGGCGGCCCAACTGGAGGCGGAGCTGCGCTGGTACGAGAAGTGGCCGTCGCCGCCGGTCACGGCACATTCCGCTGCCGCCTGAGCGACCGTACGCTGTCTGTCATGGCGGACGTGTCGATGATCGGGCTCATGGGGCGGGTCACCGGAACGATCGGGCCCGGGCTGGTCGGCGAGGTGATCGTCCGCGTGCGCGGCGGCGCCGAGCACTTCCTCGCCCACCCCGCCTCCTCGACGGACCGCATCGAGCCGGGCACGGTCGTGACGGTGGTCGAGTACCTGCCCCCGAGGACCGTCTACGTCACGGCGGCGTACGACAGTTGAGCCCGCTGCGACGCAGGTGAGAGCCGTACGCGTCAAGGTTTGGACAAGGATGGGCGGGCGGCTGTACCCGGGCCCCGCGCAGGAGCACACTCCCCTTCGTTCGGTGCCGAGAGGGCACCATCCAAAGGGGGCGAATGCCGATGGTCATCGGCGTCGTGGCAGGGGCGGCGGTTGCCGCCGTGCTCGTTGTGATCGGTCTGTTCAAGCTCATGTGGCGGGTCGCCGAACCCAACGAGGCACTGATCATCTCGGGTTCCAAGCACCGCACGGAGGGCATCGAGGAGGGGATGGGCTTCCGCATCGTCACCGGGCGCGGCACGCTCGTGATGCCCGGTGTGCAGGCGGTGCGCAAGCTCTCGCTCGACCTCAACGAGACCGAACTCCAGGTGGACTGCGTGACCCACCAGGGCATTCCGCTCAAGGTGCGGGGCGTGGTCATCTTCAAGGTGGGCGACGACTTCGTGTCGATCGCGAACGCGGCCCGCCGGTTCCTCGACCAGCAGAAGCTGATGTCGGAGCGGGTGCACAACGTGTTCGCAGGTCATCTGCGGTCCATCGTGGGCGGGCTGACGGTCGAGGACATGATCCGGGACCGGGAGAAGCTCACGGGTCAGACGCGGGCCGCGTGCGGAACCGAGATGGAGAAGCTGGGCCTGATCGTGGACTCGCTGCAGATCCACGAGATCGAGGATCCGACCGGGTACATCCGGAATCTGGCCATGCCGCACGCGGCGGCCGTGCAGCGGGACGCCCGGATCGCGCAGGCGGAGGCGAACCGGCTGGCCACCGAGGCCGAGCAGCAGTCGTTCGCCCGAATGGCGGAAGCCACCCGGGACAGCGAGATCCTCCAGGCCGGCTATCAGGCCGAGCGCGACAAGGCCGCCGCCAAGGCCCGGCAGGCCGGTCCCCTCGCCGAGGCCGGGGCCCGTCAGGAGGTCGTCGTCCAGGAGACACGGGTGGCGGAGCTGGAGGCGCACCGCCGCGAACAGCAGCTCCAGGCCGATGTCCGCAAGCCCGCCGACGCGGCGGCCTACGAGACGCGCACCCTGGCCGAGGCGGAGCGCGACGCGCGGATCTCGGGGGCGCAGGCCCAGGCGAAGGAGACGGAGCTGGCGGCCGGCGCCGAGGCGACCCGGGTCAAGACGGCCGCGGGTGCCGAGGCCGAGGCGACCAAGGCGCGGGGTGAGGCGGCCGCGCAGGCCACCCGGGCCACCGGTGAGGCCGAGGCGGCGGCCGCGCAGGCCAGAGGGCTGGCGGCGGCCGAGGCCGCCAAGGCGAAGGGGCTCGCGGAGGCCGAGGCCATCAAGGCCCGCGCCGCCGCCCTCGCCGAGAACCAGGAGGCCGTCGTCGCCCAGCAACTCGCCGAGAACTGGCCGGAGATCGTCAAGGCCGGAGCGTCCGCCTTCGGCAACGTCGACAACATGGTGGTCCTCAACGGCGCCGACGGCATGGCCGACATGTTCGCCAAGGCGCTCACCATGGGCGGAACAGGGCTGGGCCTGGCCCGCCAGCTGCTCGCGTCGATGAACCAGAACGGAACGAACCAGAACGGTACGAGCCAGAACGGGCAGCCCCTCAACGGAGCTTCGCCCCTCAACGGCACGCCACCCGCGCGGAAGGTTCCGATGGACGACGAGTGACCCGTCGGGCGCGGTCACGGGGGCAGCCTCTAAGGTGCCCCCGTGAGCACGTTTACCGACGGGAACGCCCCGGGCCGCGACGGCCCCACCGCCACCACCGAAGCCGCGCCTCGCACGGTCGGCAGGGTACGCACCGAGTACTCCCCCGCATACGACGGCGACCCCGACCCCGGCGAGATCGTCTGGACCTGGGTGCCCTTCGAGGAGAACGACGGGCGCGGCAAGGACCGCCCGGTGCTCGTGGTCGCCCGCGAGCCCGCCGGGACCTTCCTTGCCGTGCAGTTGTCCAGCAAGCGGCACGACGGCGACCGGGAGTGGGTGCCGATCGGCAGCGGGCCGTGGGACCGCACCGGCCGGGAGTCATGGGTCGACGTGGACCGGGTCCTGCGCCTGCACGAGGACGGCATGCGCCGGGAGGCCTGCGCGCTGGACCGTATGCGGTTCAACCTGGTCAGGCGCCGGCTGCAGGAACGCTACGGCTGGACCTGAAAGGTCTTCTCGAAGGCGCCAAGCACCGCACGGTCCGGCGTCCGGTCCAGGATCCCGAACGCCACGTGCTCGAAGGTCTCCGCGAACCGTCCGCCGCGCTCCAGCAGCGCCCGGAACGCCCCCGCCACCTGGGCCGGGTCGTTGCGGAACACCCCGCAGCCCCAGGCGCCCAGCACGAGCCTGCGGTAGCCGTGGGCGGCGGCCGTCTCCAGGACCCGTTCGGCCCGGACGGCCAGGGCCCGCGGCAGCTCGGGGGCCCGCTCGGGTGCCGTGCGCAGCACCACGCCCGCGTTGGGCGCGGGCGAGGTCAGGAAGCCGGCGGTGTACGGCTCGTCCAGCAGCCCGCCCCGGTCGTCACGGAAGACGGGCACGGCGGGTGAGTGGATGACACGGTCCGTGTAGAACGGGTCGCGGTGGGCGCGGTGGTGGTCGTAGTACGCGCGGGCCTCGAGCAGGCAGGTGTACAGCGCGGAGGCCCGGCACAGGGCCTCCTCCTGGGCCTGGGCGCCGTTCAGGTAGCCGCCGCCGGGGTTACGGGCCGAGGCGAAGCTCAGCACGGCCACGTCCCCGCCGAGTCGGCGGGCGGCCTCCAGGCTGCTCTCGCCCGTGACCTCGACGAGCGTCTCGGTCACCCGAACGGAGGGCACCGGTACCGGCTCCGGCCCGTACAGGCGCGTGCCTTCCCGCGCCGCCCTCAGTTCCCCGGCGATGGACACCTCGCGGCCGTTCGGCGCCCGGTAGGCCCCCGCCGGCACGATCTGCTCCGTCTGCCGCGCGATACCGCGCAGGCGCGCGCTCACGGCGCC
>NZ_JBHUQX010000025.1:0-39083 GCF_042674225.1 Streptomyces sp. NPDC056948 | reverse complement strand
GAACGGCCGAGTGGGCGGCCCACGGGGCGGCCGGGCCGCCGGATGACTCGGTCAGCGCTGGAAGGGCATGGTCCCGCAGTTGGACGTGGTCGGCTTGCCCTTCAGGCGGTCGGTGAGCCAGGAGATCGCCGTTCCCTGATCGGTGATGAGGGGGGCCAGGTGGTTGGTGAGGATCTTGTCGCCGAGGTTGGGCAGGTCGACGGCTTGGTAGGTGACGTTGCCGCCCTTGCGGCACCAGTCCACGGCCAGTTGGCGGGCCTGGGCGTGCGGAACGATGTCGTCCTGGATGCCGGTGGCCACCCGGACCGGGCCGTTCGGCTTGAGCGTCCCGATGCGCTGTTCGTCGAGGATGGCCTGCGCACGCGGATCGGCGGCGATGATCTCGGCGACGGACTTGCCACTGTTCGTCCACGCGCTGCTCCGCGAGAAGCCGTAGCCGACCATTGCGTCGCCGACGCACATGGTCGACGTGTCGGCGAGCGCCTTGCGCCCGGCGTCGTTGAGGTTCGCCTCGGCGGCGTCCCGCATGTCGGGGTACGCCTGGACGAAGCCGTTGATCGCCCAGCCCAGGGCAGCGGCCAGAACGCTGCCGTCGATCCCCTTCATGACGGCGGTCAGGTCGGCGGGCGGCGCGCCGGCGTAGGTGCCGGCCAATGGGAGTTCGGGCGCGTAGGTGGGCTGGAGTTCGGCCGCCGCCGCGGTGGCTCCGCCGCCCTCGCTGTACCCGTACAGGCCGACGGGGGAGCGGGAGGTGACGGACGTGCCGGGCAGAGCGCGCGCCGCACGGACGGCGTCCAGCACCGCGTGCCCCTCGTCCAGGCGGTTGACGTAGGTGTGCAGACGATCGGTGGCGCCCAGGCCGACGTAGTCGGTGACGACGACGGCCGCTCCGGTGGCGAGCAGACGGTAGATCGCCATGTTGTCGTAGCCGACGGACAAGGTCTGTCCGCTGACGGTGAGCGGGCGCTGCAAGGCGAGCGAGGGCGCACACTGATCGCCCTGGCCCATGGTCCCCGAGGCCACCGCCACCAGCGGGCGGGGCCCGTCGCCCGCCCACTTCGCCGACGGCTCGATGTAGGCGCCGGTCACCGCGACGGCCTGGCCGTCGGAGTCGGTGGACTTGTACATCAGCCGGGTGGCGGTGCCTGGCAGGGGGCGGCCGTCGAGGCCGGGCAGCGAGAGCCCCAGGGAGAGGGGCTCGTGCCGGATCAAGGCGCCGTTGGCGGCGGGCAGTTGGGTGGGCGGGGTGTAGAAGGCCGGGATGCCGACCCCTCGGGACACGACGGGGTCGGTGTCGGTCGCGGTGGCGTCGGCCGTGGTCGCGCCGACGCAGACGCAGACCACAGTGGCGAGCGAGGCTGCGGCCAGACGGTTGGAGGTGGAACGCGGACGGCTTCGGTAACGGCTCACAGCTCACTCCTCGTGCTGCTGCATTGCGTGGTTGCGCGAAAAACTAGCACCGTTAGTTACCGCCGGTAACGCCGGTTGGGTTACGTTCCGGTAACCGTTTGCCGAAGCAAGCGCATGGCGTGGTGAGGGGGTCGCGCGCTTCCTCGCCGGCACCTCTAGGAAGCGGTCAGCACCCCGCTGTGCAAGCCGGACCAAGCCGCGTCGCGGGTCGGAGCCACGTCGTTGAGGTAGGTGCCGGGGACCTTGACATCGGCCAGCGTGTTCACCGTCTCCCGCACCTTCGCCGACCAGCGGGCGCGATCGAGTGGGCCGTAGTGGGTGTCGGTGATGAGGACGACGCGGGTGCCGTCCAACCCGGCACCCAGTCGCGGGAGTTGCACGTCGAGTCGGCGTACGCGCGGCACACGGCGGGCCTCGGCATACCCCCGGACGAGCAGTACGGCGGTTATGCCGAGGACGGACCAGGTGGCGATTCTGGCGCGGTCCTGACTCTCGCCGACGCCGGCCGCGGTCAGGGCGAGCCGCAACAGGACGCCGAGCAGAACGGACCAGGTGAACAGGACCCAGCCGGCGCCCAGCAGGGTGTCACCGACGATCGCCGCCCGGTCCTGCTGGCGCCGGCCGTGGCCGCGTGCCATCGCGAGCGGCATACCTAGGAGACCGAGGGCGAACAGGGCCGTGCCAAGCAGCGTGACGGGCGGTGGCCAGTGCTGGCCGCTGTGCAGGAGCACCCAGCAGGGCACGGCCTACAGCAGAACGGGGGCGATCAGGGGGATGAAGCGCATCAGGCGGTGCAGGCGGCTCCGCCGCGGCTCGTGCGCTTCACCTTCGCTTTGCCGGGTGTTGCTGGTCTCGGTCACGCTTCTCCTCCCTCACCGGTCTGCCGTCTCGCGCGCTGTATCCGGTCGTCCGCGGGTCGGCCGGACCGGCGTTTCACGAGGCGGCCCCTTGGGGTGAAGACGTGCGGGAGTCCCGACGCGGCAAGGGTCAGGAAATCAACTCGGGACTCACCGACCGGACGGATCCGGCTCACATAGTGATTCGGCGCGCAGGGCGAGGATCAGGTCGAGGCGGGTGTCCGGCTCGTCCAGCGCGTCACCGAAGAGCTGCCTGAGCTGACGCAGGCGATAGCGGACCGTTTGCGGGTGCAGGTGGAGACGGGCGGCGACGTCGGGCACGTTGCTGCCGCTGAGCAGCCACGCCAGCAGCGTCTCGGCGTGCCGCGAGCGCTGTCCTGCCGAGACCGTGTCCAACGGAGCGAGCACATGCGACCGCAGTTCGCCGAGCAGCGGCTCGTCGCTGTGCAGCAGGAGCGTTGACAGGTGGTCCACACAGCGCACGACTCCCTGCCGGGGCAGAATCCCACGGCCCATCAGCCCGAGCGCGCGCGTGGCCCACTGCAAGGACCGTGCCGCCTGTGTCAGGGACACCGTGGGACCGATCGCGGCCGGGCGATCGCGTATGGCCAGTGCGAAAGCCCGCCTGGCGAAGTGGCTCTGGCTGTGCGGATCCGGCACCAGCATGCGGGGTGGCCGCGACTCCATGTCCACGAGGACGTCAGAGACGGTCAGTGGCCACGTCTCCTCCCGTATGTCCGGCGACGACGCGAGTGCGACCACCGCGACCTGCCGGGGGACCGGCCAGCGTGCGGCATGCGCCAGGTCATGCACCGCCTCCGGTGACACCGGACCATCGCCCAGCAGCAGGCCGAACAGACGGCGTCGGTTTCGTTCCAACTGGTCCGAACTGCACAGTTGTTCCTCGGCATGCCCCCGGGCTGCCGCTTCCGCCACTTCGTGCGCCGTGTGCAACGCCAGCTCGCCGAGCGCGGAAACCACCGCCGAGCCCAGCCCCAGTCCCTCCGCCGTGCGGCTCAGTCGGCGCCAGGCCTGCATCCCCCCGACACGCAGCGCCGACTGCAGTGCATCCAAGCTGCGGTCTCCTTTGGCCATGGCCCGCCCCAATGCGTGGTACCTCGCGGAGGCGGCGTCACCTTGACTCTGGGGGTCGGCGATCAGATCGACGAAGAGCGTCAGCGCCTCGACCGCGACGGCTCGGAGTTTTCGTGTGTAGGGCCCGGCATACTCGGGGACGTGCTCGAGTATCGCCTGTACCACCTCGTCCGCAACGGCCTCGAGATCCTTCCGTAGCGGTTCGGCCAGCGCGGGTGGTATCGAACTGGCTTCGGGGCTGCTCGGCACACCATGCGGAGCGGGTGCTGCCACGTGACATTCCTTTCGGCCGGAGAGGACTCCCCAGCTGGCTGCCGCCGGTGGAACGGCCTGGCGGCCTGACATCGGACGCGTGATCGCAATCGGTGAAGATGCTGAGAGCTCCCCCTTCCCATCGTCAGGATCAGCTGCGTCCTCCACGGCTGACAGTGCGTTCTCCACCCGTGCGGGGAGGACAGGTGGAGAGTAGTCAACAATCCGCCCGAACCACTGCCGGGCCTGCTCGACGGCCGCCCGGCGCGCCGTGCCGCCGAGCATCAGCGGCAGGGCCACGTTCTCGTCGAGCCACCGGATACGCGCCGTCGTGGATGTCTTCATGGGGCGCATTCGCTTCCGTGGGATGGCGCGCCTATCGATCCGTCCAACTGGTGTGTGACGACAGGCGTCACGCCCCCTTGCGCTTGGGTCTCATGGGGTCCCCAGGCCTGCAAGATCGCACTGCCGGCGATCGCCGGCCTCGAGGCGCACGTCGAACGCAACGCCGCTCTGGTCAACCTCGCCGACGACGCCATTAACGCCGGCAAGGCCATCCATAGCCGCATCCACGAGATTGCCGCCAACTCGTAAGCCATCCGGCTCCACGAGCAGGTCGTCAACCAGATGCTGCGCTAGCGTCGCTACACCAACCGCACCCAGAGGCGCGAGCTCGCTCTCGCTGAGCATCGCAAGATCGTGGACGCTATCGCGGCGGGCGATCCCTCCCACGCGCGCGACGTCGCGTTCGACTCCTCGACATCGTTCTCGTCCAAGGCATCACGTTCGTCTTCCGAGTGCGCGGGCGACATCGGTCACTGTCCGCCCGGACGAACTCGATCGCGTCCTGCTTGTACTCCTCCGATTGCCACTTCGTGTACTTGCTCCCCACCTGGCATTACCTCCTCTGAAGCCTCTCAGGCCTCAGTCTCCAGGTGTCCTTGCTCGAGGGGAGGTCTCAACTCCCTTGGTTCGACTGGCCTGGGGATCGGTGTCGTTCTCGCGCATCCAGGTCATGCAGACCTGCCGTCCCCGAACTGCCCGGCGTTGCACCGGACCGGACGGTGGCCGGACATCTGGCCCACCAGCGTGTCTGACGGCACCTCTCGGGCCCGGTGACGCCACCACAGGTCACGCCTTCGACAGGGGGACACAGTCATGCCGGGCCCGGAGGCCATCGGCCCTCTTGCAGGACCTCGAAGAAGATGACGGGGGGCACCCGTCACATCATCGGCCGTTCCAAATCAGCGGTCGGCTCAGCGGTGGGCGACGGCCTCCACCTCGATGGGTGCGTCGCGCGGCAGGTTGCGGACTTCCACGACCGTCCGGGCCGGCATGGGGCTGGTGAATGCTGCGAGGTAGGCGCGGTTGGTGTCGTCGCGCCAGCTGATGTCGGTGACGAAGACGGTGGTCTTCACGACGTCGTTCAGCGTCAGGCCGACACCGTCGAGGCGCTTGGCCAGCTGGCTGATGACGGCTTCGGGGGCCCGGTCTCGGTCCTGGATGATGGTGCCGTCCGTGTCGTAGGGCAGGATGCCTGAGACATAGGCGATGCCGTTGTCGAGACGAACCTCGGAGTAGGGGTGGTCGTCTGACTCGTAGTTGCGCACGTTGTTCCTTGTTCTTTTCAGGAGCCGCCGTTGGCCGGGCTCGTCGTGGTGATGGTGTTGGCTTTCAGGATTTCCAGGATTCGTGGGGCGGCGGCTTTCATCTCCGCCGCGGTCCAGCGGTGTGCGGGCCCGGATACGGTGAGTGCTCCCAGGGCTCCCGCAGGGCCGGGGACGGCGAAGGAGATCGCGCCGACGTCGGGGGTGCGCAGGCCGACGGCGAGGAAGTACCCGGTCTCACGCACGACTGCGGTGTCCTCGCGGAAGTTGTGCATGTCGTGGCTGGTTCCCTCGGCCTCTTGGAGCAGCGTCTCGAGGTCGGCGTCAGAGAGGCCGGAGCAAAGTACTCGCCCTGACTCGCCCGAGCACAGCGGGAGCACCTCGCCGACCGGGATGACACGGCGGATGGAGTGCACGCCTTCGGCCACCTCGACCGCGACTCGCTGCATGCCGTTACGGACGTGGAAGGACACCGTTTCGCCCGTGACCTTGACGATCTCGTCCATGGCTGGGCGCAGGCGCCGTCCGGCGTTGAAGCGGTTCGCGGTCCGCACGCTCATCGAGACGAACGTGGCGGCGATGGTGTAGCCGCCTTGGCGAGAGTCGCGTTCGATGTATCCGGCGTTCTCCAGGGAGCGCACCAGCCGGTAGGTGACGGTGCGGCTCAGACCCACGCGGGCCGCTAGTTCGTCGAGGAGGACAGGCCGGTCGTCAAGGACGACCTCCTGCAGCACCTTGAGCGCCCGGTCGGCCGTGAGGGAACCGCCCGCACTCGGTGACGTCGTCATCTACCACTCCTTCTTCCCCTTGGGCGAGGCCCATTCGAAGTTCTTGGTCGGACCTGGAAGGTCTCAGGGAATCTTGCCCTTTGTTATCGCTGGCCCGCCGTGGGCTAGCGACTGCCCTGCCTCATCGGCTTCACGAGCAGGATGGGGACCTCGATGTCCATGAGGAGGCGTTGCAGGTCGTGCCCGAAGAGCAACTTGCCGACGGTGGAGCGGTGGCGGGTACCGACGACCACGGTGGAGGGCTGCAGGGTGTGGACGTGCTCGATGAGAGCGTCGACGGCATCCTCTCCGGGCGAGATGAGCGCGGCCTGCCACTGGGTGTCGGGGTCCAGCTGGTGCTTCAGCCGGTCCTCGAAGGCGCGGTGCTCGATGTCGGGGGCTTTCTCGGCGCGGCTTCCTGAGCCGGTGGCCAGGACGATGAGGAGGTCGCCGCGTTCGCGGCTGAGGTCCTGCGCTGCCGCGAGGGCGGTCGTGTCCTCGCGGGAGGAGCGGTGGATCATGACGACAGGCACGGGTGGCTCCGTTGCGTTCAGAGGCTGGCGATGACGTAGATGACGCTGGCGAACAGGGCCGCGTAGACGCCGATCATGGTCTTGACGACGGTCCAGGTCTTGAGGGTCTCGGTGACCGTCATGCCCAGGAGGCGGCTCATCAGCCAGAACCCTGCGTCGTTGACGTGCGGGAGGATTCCGGAGCCGCCGGCCATGACGAGCACCAGTGCGGCGAGCTGGACCGGGTTGAGGTCGGCGGCGGCGACGGCGCTGCCCATCAGGCCGGCGGCGGTGGTGACGGACACCGTGGTGCTGCCGACTGCGGCGCTCATGATGGCGCAGATCAGGAACAGGGCAGCCGGGAGCGGGAGTCCGCTGGCGTCGATGGTGCCGGCGAGGGCGTCGCCGATGCCGCTGGTCTCCAGGACGGCGGCGAACATGCCGCCGGCGCCGACGACGAGGAGGACGGAGGCGATGGGCTTCAGTGAGCTGTCCATCATGTCCTCGAGCAGCACGGCGGCGGCGCCTCGGCGTGCTCCGAGGACGTAGCAGGCGGTCACGACCGTGATGAGCAGGGCTATGGACGTGGAGCCGATGACCTGCAGCAACGCCACCCATGCTGCGTCCTCGTCGAAGACGCCGACCCTGGCCAGCATGGTCGATCCGGTGTTGAGGAGGATGAGCACGAGCGGCAGGCAGATGAGGGCGAGCAGGGTGGGGACGCTCGGGGCCTTGGCGGCGGGTGCCACACGGGTCTTGACGTCAGTAGCCGTGCCGCCCGAGCCGCTCGCCGCGGGAGCGGCCGGGGAGCCGCCGGTGCCGTCGGTCTCACCCGGGGTGTGCGAGTCCGCCCGGTTCGCGGGGGTGTACGGCTCGTCGACCTGGGGACCGCCGGAGAAGGCTTCGGGGATGGGGAGCACCAGGCGGCGGCCCATCCACGCTCCGAGCAGGTGTCCACCGAAGTACCAGCCGAGTGCGCCTACGGCGAGTCCGAACAGCATGACCAGGCCGATATCGGCTCCCAGCAGCACGCTGGCGGTGGTGACACCGGGGTGGGGCGGCATCATCATGTGCATCATTGACAGCGCCGCGGTCGGGCCGAGGACGTAGAGCAGCATGCTGCCGCCGAGGCGGCGGGCGACGCCCAGGTACAGCGGGAGCATCACCAGGAACGCGGCGTCGAAGAAAATCGGGATGCCGAACACGAGGGATGCGATTCCGAGGGCGAGGGGTGCGCGCTTCTCGCCGAGCTTGTCGACGAGTGCGTCCACGAGGACCTTCGTGCCGCCGCTGAACTCGATGAGCCGCGCGAACATCACGCCGAAGGCGATGAGGAGAGCGATGTCGCCGAGCGTTTCGCCGAGACCGCCCAGGAGCACGTCCATGATCTCGGCGTTGGGGATGCGGGCGACGAAGGCGGTGCCGAGACTCACGATCGTGAGCGCCACGACGGCGTGCATCTTGACCTTGAGGATCAAGAACAGCAGGGCAGCGATGGCGCCTACGCAGATGAGCAGCAGGGGGCCTGTTGCCAGGTGGTCGAACTTAACGTCCATGGGATCTCCGATGGGTTCCGCCGACGGCACCTCTGCTGACCGCCGCGCGGTACTTTCTGAACTCCCGGCCACTTCCGATAATCGCAAGTGCACTTCCGGATATCGCGTGTAGTAGACCACGCCCCAAAACGGGGGTCAACAGGTCGTGAATGGCTGTGGAAGTGTTTGCCGGTGGGCCATGGCCAGCGGAGCTCAGCCGTGACGGCCGGGCCGGCGGGCAGGCGGAGCGACGGCCGCCTGGACACCGCTTCGCTCCAGCTCTGAAGCGATGAACCCGCTGGACTTGAGGAGCTCGACCTGGGCCGCGACGGCGTCCAGTACCCCGCCGGCTGTACCGCGGCGCAGCCCGACCGCCTGCCGGATCTCCATGAACGGCGGCTCGAGGACTCGATGCCCGTGTTCGACGGCGTAGGCGGTGAGCGGCTGTCGGATGCCGGCGCAGACCTCGAGCTGCTCGTCCTCGAAAACCTCGGGGACCTCGGGTCCGCGGACGACATCGGCCGCGGTGATGGTGCGCGTCAGGAACAAATCGTAAGCCGACCCGGTCCGCACACCGACCCGCACACCTGCGGCGTCGACGTCGCGCGTGGTGGTGAGCGTCGAGTCGGCCTTGACGATGTAGACGCCTTCGATGAGCGCGTAGGGGGCGGTGAAGGCGACCCCTTCCTCGCGGGCGGGTTCAATGGCCAGGAAACAGACGTCCACCCGGCCGGCAGTAATTTCAGCGTAGGCGTCGCGGGCCGCAGGGACGGACACCATCTCGAGCGGGGCGCCGAGCCAGGCCGCCAGCTGCCGGGCGATGCCGACGCTGACGCCGCGCGGGTCGGCCGGGTCCCCCTGTGCGAGGACGGGGTTACCGAGGTTGATGACGGCGCGCAGCACCCCGCACGGGGCGAGCGCCTCCCGGACGGCGTCGGGTGCGCCTCCCGCAGTGAGCGGGCCGTCCGGGGTGCCGACCGGGACGGCGTTCACAGCTCGATCGCGACCTGACCGCGCATGAGCGCGCGGGCGGTGCGGAACAGGGAGGCGCCGGCCACCGTGGGGACTCCGGCGTCGATCGTCACCTCGGCACCGGAGGCCACGACGCCGGAGGGGGTGGCAACGCGCAGCTCGGTGCCGGTGCCGCTGGAGAGCCGTTCGACGACGGTTCCGGGGATGTTGGCGGCGGTGGACGCGCACAGGGCGGCCGTGCCGGGGATGGCGCGGTGCACCAGTTCCATGGACACGGTGCGGGTAATGATGTCGCAGTCCTCAGACGGGACTGGTGTGCCGTCGAGGAGCACCGTGTCGGTGGGAGCGGCGACCATGGCGACCTTCGGAACGGCCAGTGGCGCGTCCTCGGGGGTGCTGCACAGTCCCATCGCGACGGCTGCGACACGCCGGATGCGGTCGAGCAGCGCCATGACGGCGGGGTCGGCATCAAGGTCCTGGGGTGTCTCGGTGCCCGTCAGGCCGAGGTCGGCCGCGTCGACGAACACCATCGGGTTGGCGGCGTCGACCAGGGACGCCTCGATGGCACGGTCTCCGAGGTCGAGGACGTCGACGGGCTTGCCGGTGGGCAGGACGGTGCCGGTCTTGGAGCCGCCAGGGTTGAGGTACTGCAGCTCGATGGGCGAGCCGGTGCCGGCCACGCCGGGGAGCGCGAAGTCGCCGGTGGTGTCCGCGAGCCCGTCGGTGACGTGCAGGCGGACGACGATGAGCTTGTCGGTGTTCGTGTTGTGCACTACGACGCGAGCCGGACCGTCGGTGTCGATCGTGATGATGCCGGCCAGCAGTGCGAACGGGACGACCGCGGAAGAGAGGTTGCCGCAGTTGCCGGAGTAGTCGACGACGGCCTCGTCGACGGCTACCTGTCCGAAGGTGTACTCCAGGTCGGCGTCAGCGCGCTGAGACGCGGCGACGCTCACGACCTTGGACAGGGACGAGATACCACCGCCCATACCGTCCAGCTGGCGTCCGAACGGGTCGGGCGAGCCGAGGGTGCCCGTGAAGATGCGGTCCCTCTCCGGTCCGGGGCCAGGTAGGGCGCTCTCGTCGAAGAAGACACCCTTGCTGGTACCTCCGCGCATGAACGTCGCGCTGATCCACATACTCATGCTGCCTCCTTGTTGCGGCGTTGACGTCGTGCGCCAGGGTGAGCGTCGAGTCAGCCACGACTACTTCCGATAATCGCAAACACGCTTCCGAATATCACGCAAGTATACAAGGGGCGGGTCGCGGGGGTCACCTCCGAAAGCGTGGATGGGGCGCCTGCCAGAGAGCCTGTGTGGGGCGTGATGCGGCCGCGACTGTGGTGACGGTGCTCGGCCTCTCGAACTGGTCCGTGCCCCAGCGGTGATGAGGGCTACTTGGAAGACGGCCAGTGTCGATGTTCGATACCCAGTTGAGGTGGCTGACCAGCGCTCTGGTGGGGGTGAAGAGTGCGAGCGTCCGGAGGCCCTGCCGGCCGAAGGCGGTTGGGTGCGGCTGCGCGTCCTGATCGCGAAGGAGAGTTCGATGCGGGAGAGCGGTCTGGAGCGATGCTGCTCGGACGAAGAAGGGTGTGGCCCTTCGGAGGGAGGCTTCAAGCCGCGTGCTGCACCAACGCAGAGCGGAGTTCAGGTAGGGGGATCTTCACGATGCGATGCGTGCAATGAGGGATTCGGCCCCTCGGTGCCGTACTGCGCGGCAGCGGTACGGCGAAGGCGAAGGCGGGCAAGTCGGCCGCGTGCAGTTCGGTGAGGGTGCGCAACCGGCGGGAGGCGGGCGGGGCGCGGACCTCCAGCCAGGGGCTGACCTTGTCGTCGGTCGTGGTCACCGTCATGCCGACCTCGGCCCGGGGCGGGCGTGGTGGCCACCCCCGCAGGGCGGGGTCGCACTCCTCTTCGTCCGCCCGCTGGCCGGCTCTGTAACGAGTCCGGGCCGGTCGGCCGCGTATCCCGGCTATGCCGGGGATCCCTTGCCTTTAGCTTTCAGAGGTTCCCGAATGTCCAGTGCCACCAGTGAGAACGACCTGGGCCGGATCGACGTGGTGCGGGCAAACGCTGGTTGCGCTGGCTCTCGCTGCCCGAGACCTTAAGGACGGAAGGCGCACCTCCCACCCCGAACTCGTGCTGTTCGCCTCGTGGGGCGAGTTGCAGGACTACGCCGAGCATGATCCAGCAGGTCGTGACCTATCAGCTACACCGCCGGGGGCGCCGGAGGGGTTCTTCACAACTGTTGTGAGGTCGGCCGGCCGCTGGTGACGGTGGCGTGGGGGGATTCGTCGACGTGGAGGGTGAAGACGTCGGGGCGGGCGTAGTGGCCGGTGGTGTCGAGGTCGAAGCGGGCACGGGCGAGGTCGTCGAGGTCGAGTTCGGCGGTCAGGATGCCCTCGCCGTCGCGCAGCGGCCCGGCCAGGACCTCGCCGAGCGGGGAGACGATGACGGAGCCACCGCCGATCAGGACCGTGTCCGGTGCGTCACCCTGGATGGGGTGGAGGTCGGCTGGGAAGGCGGCGCGGCGCAGGTACTGGTTGGCGCTGAGGACGAAGCAGCGGCCTTCCAGGGCGATGTGCCGCATGGTGGCCTGCCAGGCGTCGCGGTCGTCGACGGTCGGTGCGCACCACAGGTCCACGCCCTTGGCGTACATCGCTGTGCGGAAGAGCGGCATGTAGTTCTCCCAGCAGATGGCCGCGCCGAGGCGGGCGGTGCCCGTATCGACGGCGGGGAGGGTGGAGCCGTCGCCCTGGCCCCACAGGTAGCGCTCGGCGGCCGTCGGCATCAGCTTGCGGTGCAGGCCGAGGTAGCCGTCGGGGCCGAAGAAGAGCGCGACGCAGTACAGCGTGCCGCCCTGGCGTTCGACCGCGCCGACCACGGCGTGGCAGCGCAGCTCGCGGGTGACCGCGGCCAGGGCGTCGGCCTCCGGGCCGGGGATGTCGATGGCCGCGGCGTGGTAGCGGCGGAACAGGTCGCGGCCGGCCGGGGTGCGGCTGCCGACCGTGATGCCGAAGTCCAGTCCCTTGGGGTAGCCGCCGAGGAACGCCTCGGGGAGTACGACGACCTCGGCACCCCGGTCGGCGGCCTCGCGGATGAGTTCTTCGGCCCGGGTCAGGGCGGCCGGCGTGTCGAACAGCGGGGCGGCGGCCTGGACGACGGCGACGGTCATGGCATGGCGTGGCTCAGCTGAGGCGGAGTTCATGCCTCGACGGTAGAAAGGAGGTCATGCATTCAGCCAACCAATCTTCGCGATGATCGACATCTATGAAACTGAATTCCGGAAGGCAGACCTCAATCTGCTGGTCGTCTTCGCCGCTCTGATGCGCGAGCGCAGCGTCACCCGGGCCGCCGTCGCCCTGCATATGAGCCAGGGCGCGGCCAGTGCAGCCCTCGGCAGGCTGCGCGGGCTCTTCGACGACGAATTGTTCACCCGCACCCGCACCGGAGTGGAACCCACACCCCGCGCCGTCGAGCTGGCCCGTCGTATCGAGCCGGCCCTCGGCCTGATCCACGGCGCCGTGACCGACAGGGACCGCTTTGACCCGGCCACCGCCCGGCACACTTTCACCCTGGGCATGTCCGACGACCTGGAAACGGCGCTGCTGCCTCGCCTGCTGCACGCCACGGCCGCACTGCCGGGCATCCGGCTCGCCGTACGGCAGGCCAGCCGGAACACCGTCGCCGGCATGATCGACCGCGGCGAGGCGGACCTCGGTGTGGCCGCCGCCCCCGCGTACGGCGCCGAACACCGCAGCCGCGGCCTGTTCACCTCCGGCTACACCTGCCTCTTCAACCCGCGCCTGCTGCCGCTCGAGGTCCCCCTCACCCTGGACGACTACCTGGCCCACCCCCACCTGCTGATCTCCTACGACGGCAGACGCGGCATCGTCGACGACCTCCTGGAAGCACGCGGCCTCGACCGCCGGGTGATCGCCTCCACCACCCACTTCACCGGAGCCGCCCTACAGCTCGCCACCCTGCCCGCCCTGGCCACTCTCCCCGCCCACGCGGCCACCGCATACGCCGACACCTTGGGCCTGGCGACCTCCCCGCCGCCCCTGCCGATGCCCACATACACCGTCAGCTCGATCTGGCACGGCAGCCGCACCGACGATCCCGCCCATGTGTGGCTGCGCCGCCTCGTCTACGAGGTGGCCCGCACGGGCGAGTTCTGAGAGTGACCGGACTGACCGCACATCAGCACGGCCTCACGCAGCCAACGATGGGATCGTGGTGCTGTGCTCATTCCTGTGTTGCTGCTGCCTGGTGGCTCGGCGCCTGGGGTGATCCGTACCGGCAGGACAGTTCGTTCACGCCAGTGACATCGTGGGCCTGACCTGCACTCACCCTGACCGGCAATCACGTCAGAGGATTCGGAGCCCCCGTTGCCGGTGATGCGACTGGCCACTCCGATGTCGCAGGTCAGTTCCCAGTAGATGGTGCGCAGCGCTGTCCACAGCGTGCTAGGCAGTGCCAGACCTTCTTGAGACCCTGGAGGGCATAGCGGCTTGTGCGGGCGGCATCTCCGATGATCTTGTTTCGACCACTGTGCCGCGATAGCTGGGATCCAGCACCAGTGCCTCGACAGCACGGTCGAACCTGACCGGTCCGTGGATCTGCGCCTCGATATGGCCGTCCAAAGCAGTTCAGACGAGTGAGCGCTTACGGCTCGATGTTCGAGGCCAGGTATGTACTCGAGTGCCGCAGTCGGGCCAGCCTGAGGGTGCTTGTTTGCCAGGGCGCTCGTGCCTGGGACTATCCGGGGATGGCACCGGGGTCAACGCCGGTCATGTCACAGCTTGTGTCCCACAACCGTGCCGCGACGGAGGTGTCGGCGAGGTGGTTCCACACCGTTTCACGTCGGGGCTCGCCGCGCAGGCCGAATACGCGCGGTCCCCACATCTGGCCTCCCCGCACGGCCGGGTCGAGCACCGCCCGGACCGCAGGCCACGCGCCGGCATGCTTGCCCTGGACGAGGAGGGCTGCAGGTGCCGTGCTCAGCCGGGCGCCAGTAGTCCGCACATGGATGGGCGGCCGTGACGGGGTGAGGGAGTCCAGCGCGCCGCCGGGATGGACCACCACGCTCGCCACCGTGCTGCCGACAGTGTGCAGGCGGCGGTCGAGTTCGACACCAAAGTACATCTGCGCCAACTTGGAACGTCCGTAAGTACGCTTGGGCTCGTAGTCCTTCCGGGACTGCAAGTCGTCCAAGTTCAGTCGCTCCGACTTCGCCGCGAAGCTGCCCACGGTCACGACGCGGGCCGCCGGTGCAGCCGACAGCAGCGGCATCAGCCACTGGGTCAACGCGAAGTGCCCGAGGTGGTTCGTGCCGAACATGAGCTCGTGACCGTCCCTCGTCTCCTTGCGCGGCGGGTCATCGAGCGCGACGCCGGCGTTGTGGACCACCGCGTCGAGGCAGTCCACCTCCAGTGATTCCACCACTGCCTGCAGCGACGAGAGGTCTGCGAGGTCCAGCCGTACGGCCCGCACCCGCGCGTCGGGGACATGCGCACGGATCGAGGCCATCGCGACCTCGGCCTTCGCGGGACTCCGGCTGCCGAGCACGACGGTCGCTCCGGTTGCCGACAACTGCTCCGCGACGAAGTACCCGATGCCGGCGTTGCCGCCGGTGACCAGAAAGGCGCTGCCATAGGCACGCGGCAGCCGTTGGACATTCCAGGGCGGGGTGGAGGATGCGGACGACATACGACGGGACTCCCTTGCTGGTGAAGACGGCTGCGGCTGCTTGCCGGGTAACTCGACACCCACGGTTCCAGCGTCCACCGACACATCGCCTACCGATCACCGACAACCTCGCCAGACGGCCCATATCCCACCGACACGGTGCTGGCCCGTCGCCGTACCGTGCCGGTGAACGTCACGTCGGCCAACCGGAGCACTCAATAGCAAACTGGGACACCCAGCCACCAGAGGTTAAGAGACAAGCTCAGGCGAGCATGGATGAAGATCACTACTCTTACGGATCCATCAAGAAGGCGGACGCGAACGATCAGCGCCACGAGGCCGTGGGTGACCGGGAGTCCGTGGCCCGACGCGTGGCATGGATACGCAGCAGCCCGGGCTACAACCCACAGCCGTACGAGTGCGGCCAGGGTGACGTTCCTGGACATCCCGCCCCGCGACGGCCGGGCTGATGCTGGCCGAGGCGGCGGCCGGCTCGGTGAGTGGCCGCCCACCACGCATGTGTTCCCGTGCGGACGGTCCTTCCCTGTGAGCGGTGCGCAGCCGCCGCGTATAGATGGTTACGAAGAGGTCCGCGATCGCAGGGGAAGTAGAGGCCGTCGGTCGGCAGAACTGCCCTGTCCACGGGACAGTTTCGGCCCGCCCCCGGCCGGCTGGACCGTTCACGCGGCGGGCTGACCTACGGGGTTCGTCTTGTCAGCGAACGGCGTCGCCGCCCGCTGCCCTTCTTGCTGACCGCTGTCCGCGTGAGCCAGCGTTCCGTCGAGGTCCGCGCTCCCCGACTCAGACGGTCGCGGCTCACGCCGCGCCAGCATGTCGTGGGCGGCCGCGGTGAGGCGCGACGCGGCCGGGCGGGCGTCCGGGAGCCAGGCCAGCACCAGCTGGGTGGCCGGGTAGCCCTGGACGGGCACGGCCCGAACCGTCCCGCCGAGGCGGTCACGGACGCTTTCGCCGACGACGACCACGAGCTGTCCGAGCGCGACGCGGTCGACCATGGTGTCCAGCGCCTCGTTCGGCAGCTGCGCCTCGTAGCCCGGCAGCGCCTCCACCTCGGTGAGGGTCAGAAGCGGGCGCTCGGTCAGCGGGTGGTCCGGCGGGAGCAGGACGACGGGGTGCTCCAGGCCGAGCTCCATCAGTTCGAGACCGGGGACGGCAACCGACTGGCACATGAGGGCGACGTCCGCGGTCCCGTCCCGCAGAGCGCCGATCTCGTCGTAGGTGAACACGACGTCGGTGAGCACGCCGTCCGGGCCCTGTGCGCCGGCGTCGAGCAAGGCGGGCAGGACGCCGGGGCCGGCGGCGGGCCGTACCGCGATGGTGACCTGTTGCCGGTCGGCGGCTTTGCGCGCCTTGCGTACGGCGGTGTCCATCGCCGCCAGGAGCGTGCGGCACTCGGCCAGGAAGACCTCGCCCGCGGCGGTCAGCGTCACCTGCCGCGTGGTGCGTTTCAGCAGGGAGACGCCCACGCGCCTCTCCAGGTGGGCGATGGCCCGAGAGAGGGGCGGCTGGGTGATGCCGAGGTTCTCCGCGGCCTGCCCGAAGTGCAGCGTCTCGGCCACGGCCACGAAGTAGGCGAGTTCCCGGGTCTCCAGCTGATTCATGCATCCAAGGTATAACCCCATGCTCAGACTGTCATTGCTCCGCCCTTCATCGCCTGGTCAGCTAGAGCGTGCGCCTCCCGGACAGCAGTGGGTTGAGGTGCTTACCGCGAACCGCAGATATGAAAGTTGGAGTGATGAAGGCTGTTCAGTACCAGAGTTTCGGTGGGCCCGAGGTTCTTGAGGTCGCCGAGGTTCCGGATCCGAAGATGTTCGCCGATCTCGTTCTGGTGAGGATCGAGGCGGCGGCCCTCAACCCGGCGGACCTGGCGTTCCAGAGCGGAGCCGCGGACCCCCTCGTGGACTCCTTCTTCCCGGTGACCCCGGGGTGGGACGTGTCCGGAGTCATCGAGCAGGCCGGAGCCGCGACGACCGGCTTCCGACCGGGCGACGAGGTGATCGGGTTCGTCCGCGGCCAGGCCATGCACTACGGCACCTACGCCGAGAAGATCGCGGCCGAACCGCGTCAGCTGGTGCGCAAGCCGAGGAACCTGAGCTGGGCCCAGGCCGCCGGGCTGCCCGTCGCCGGCCTCACCGCTTACCAGGCGATCGTGCGCAGCCTTGAGGTGACCGCGGGCGACACCGTGCTGGTGCACGGTGCGGCGGGCGGCGTGGGACACCTTGCCGTCCAGATCGCCGTCGCGCGGGGCGCGCGGGTGATCGGGACGGGCTCCGAGGCCAGCGAGGAGTTCATCGCCTCCCTGGGCGCGACACCGGTGCGCTACGGCGACGAACTCGTCGAGCAGGTGCGGAAGATCGCCCCGGACGGGGTCGACGCGGTCCTGGACACCGCGGGGCGGGGCTCCCTGTCCACGACGAAGGACATCGCCGCCCTCGGGGCGCGGGTCGCCTCCATCACCCGGTCCACCACCGAGTACCCGGGGACCATCGACGTCTACCTCTACCTCGACGGCGACGACCTGACCCGGCTGGTGGAACTCGCCGAGGAGGGCAAGCTCACCGTCCACATCGACCGGGCCTTCCCCCTCGACCAGGCAGCACAGGCCCAGCAGCTGCTGGCCGGCGGCCACGTACGGGGCAAGGTCGTCCTGGAAAACCGCAGGGAGGCCTGAGGACCATGCCTCTCGATCCCGTCGTCAGCGTGGTCACCGACATCCCCGCACCTCCTGAGGAGGTGTGGAGGGTCCTGACCGACCTCGCCGGATACGCCCAGTGGCACCCCGGGCTGAGTTACGTCGATGCTCCCACCGACATCCAGGCCGGCACCGAACTGCGAACCCGGATAACCAGCGGAGGCGAGGCCGACGGGGAATACGCCTTCACGGTCGTCCACTACGAGGCACCGCGACACTTCGCATGGCGGGGCGGCATCCCGGACGTTCTCATGGCACTGCACTCCTACGTCCTCGAGCCGCATGACGGCGGAACGCGCCTCACGGAATCCGAGGAGATCACAGGCACAGCCGCCGAGCAGTTCCTGGGCCCGCGCCGGGCCCAGACACAGGAACGCTACGCGAGCTACGGCAAGGCCCTGGCAGCACGACTCGCAGCCGGCCACTGACACCCCCGCACAACCCCACTGACGAACACCCCACCCCACCCCACCGCCCCGCGCCCGCGGGCCGCGACTCCCCACGGCCCGTGGGCAACGGGTGCGCCCAAACACCGCAGACCCAGCACCACTCAAGGAAAAGCAATGACCGACACCCTCGGCATCATCGGAAGCGGCAACATCGGCGGCGCAGTCGCCCGCCTGGCCATCAACGCAGGTATCGACGTAGTCCTCAGCAACTCACGCGGCCCCCAGACCCTGCGAAGCCTCACCGACCGCCTCGGCCCCCGGGCACGCGCAGCCACTCCGGCGGAAGCCGCCGCGGCCGGCGACTGGACGGTCGTCTCCGTCCCCTTCAGCGCCGTGCCCCACCTGCCCGCCGACGCCCTCGCCGGGAAGACCGTCATCGACACGAACAACTACTTCCGACAGCGCGACGGCGTCGTCGCCGAACTGGAGACGGGCAGTCTCACCGCGGGAGAGTTGTTCCAGCGGTACGTGCCGGGCGCCCGGACGGTCAAGGCGTTCAACACCATCTACTTCGAACACCTCCTCGCCCTCGCCCGCCCCGCCACAGCCCCCGACCGCAGCGCCCTCCCCCTCTCCGGCGACGACCACGCGGCCAAGAAGTCCGTCACCGCCCTCCTCGACCGCCTCGGCTACGACACCGTCGACGCCGGCACCACCGCGCAAAGCTGGCGCGTCCAGGGAGGCAGCCCCGCCTACGTCCTGCCCTACCTGGCCGACCGCCGACTGCCCTGGCCACTCGACCCCGGCAAGCCGGCCGGCGCCAAGGAGATCCGTACCGCTCTGGAACAGGCACGCATCAGGCCCTGAGGAGGACGGACCGGACCGCACTCTAGACGCGCCTGCCCGGCCTCCAAGGTGATCCGCCGACCCCAACAAGAGCCATCACAAGGGCACTAGACGAAGCCACGGTGCTGCGTGCGTCGGCCGCCCCACAAGACTCGCACCCCGGCTCGTCGTTTGGCTGGCAGGGCAGGGGGGGGTGACGGCCCGCGCGTCGTTCAGGGAGGTGCGCAAGCGGTCGTTGTCGACGCTGAGCCGCTGGATCGCGGCGATGGCGAGGTCGGGCTGCTCGGTCAGATGGCGGTTGGCGCGTCGCAGTCGGTCGTTGTCGGTCTTGAGCCTGCTGAAGGCGTCGGCGGCGCGGTTGCTGCTGCGTGAGGCGCCCGGGGAGCGGGTCAGTTCGTCGCAGATGTCTGGGTAGTTGCGGCGGAAGGTTGTGTGGGCGAGCTGGAACCGGGTGGCGAGTGCGAGGACGCTCGGCACACGGCCGGTCTCGCTGGTGATCGTGTCGATGTCGTTGCGGACATCCTGGCGGCTGGGCAGCGGCCTGCGGTGCGGGGTTATGGTGTGCCCTGGGTGTTCGTGGCGAGGAAGTGACGGATCGCGTCGCGGCGGCGTTCGGGGCTGGCGAGCAGGAGGGCGGAAGCGCGGGACGGGCGCGGGTCTCGGCCTGGAGACGGTCGGCTTCGGTGGTGAGAGCACTGATGTTGTCAGGGGTGAGGGCGACGCTGTGGCAGTCCAGGGGGCGGCAGTCCAGGACGGCGGGCCGAAGGCGCTCACCGGGTGCGGCGCGGGGGCGGCACAGGGCCTTTTCGGGGTTGAATACAGTCGGGGTAGACCTCTGGGTCGTGGCGGGTGAGGACGCGGCGCAGACGGCGGGTATCGGTCACGACGGTGCCGGGGAATCCGGTGTGGCCGTGGAAGGTCCTCAGACGGACAGATGCCTCTCCGGCGGCCGGGCCCGTCAAGTGGTGCTGGTGGTGGGTGGTGAGGGCAAGGAGGTGCTCGCCGCGGGCGAGGGCTTGTTCGGCTTCGACTTCGGCGCGCGGCGTGCAGCCTCGGGTTGCCGCCGTAGACCTCGTCTCCCGCGACCCAGGCGGCCCGGTGGCCGGCGTCGAGGAATCGGGTGACCATGCGAGCGGCCAGCTCCGGCTCGGTCGCGAACTCCGTCTTGTCGCCAAGGCCGGCTGCCCGGCAGCGGTCGGGGTCGGAGGTCCAGGAACGCGGAACGTACAGTTCCCGGTCCGCCGCGGCGTGCCCGCGGCGGCCGGCGTAGACCAGATAGACGGCGACCTGGGCGTTCTCGATCCTGCCCGCGGTGCCGGTGTACTGCCGCTGGACACCGACGGTGTCGGTGCCCTTCTTCACGTCGCCGGTCTCGTCGACAACCAGGAGTGCCTCGTAGTCGTGCAAATGCTCGACTACGTAGGCGCGCACGTCGTCGCGGACCTGGTCGGCGTCCCACTTGGCCCGCCCAAGCAGGTGCTGCATGCCGTCCGGGGTTTTGTCCCCGGCCCACTCGGCGATGGTCCAGCAGTTCTTGCGCGGCAGGTCCGACAGCAGCCCGAGCACCAACCGCCCGACCCGACGTCGGGGTTCGACCCGTGCGAACCGGCCCGCGATCTGGGCCATCAGGCCCTCGAACGCTTCCTGCCAGCGGGCAGGGTCTACGCTGTGACCTGCGGCCACCGCATGATCGTTTGTCTTCACACACCGATGATCAACAGTGGCCGCGCCCGTCTCCACAGCGAGTCAGGGTCGCGCAGCGTCTGTCTGCCGTCCTGCATTTGGAGGACTTGTGCAACGTGGCGAAGTCTGGTGGGTTCAGTTCGACGAGCGGAGGTTGGTCGTACTGCTGTCGGGAGAGGACACGTCTGGGATCCGGGTGATGCAGGTCGTTGCTCCGGCGGGCGTCGACATCAGCGGTCTGGGCGTCGAAGTGATGGTGGGCGCCGGTGAAGGACTGCCGTTCGAAGGCGTGCTGCGGCTCGCGTTCCCGCGTCCAGGCTTCACCCCTTGCACGTGGCTGACCACTGTGTCACGGGACGACCTGATAGAGCGGGCGGCCGTCCTGTCCTCGGCGAAGCTCAGCGAGATTGACGACGCCCTCCGACTCGCTGAACAAGCGCAGGAGCGGACCCCGGCAACGACGGCGAAGCTCAGCGAGATACGGGACGCCCTCCGTCTCGGTGAACTCGGGTAGACGAAGAAGGAGCCGACGCCCATGACGGCGTGGGCGATCTCGGGCGAGATGATCCACGCTGGCCTCGGTGCCCCTCACTATCGAGATCACGATCTACGGCTGGAGTACTGGCGTTCGCAAGGACCTGTAAAAAGGAAACCGCGATCAGCGATGGGCGGCGACCTGGTCAGGGAATGGCCCGGATCTTGATCTCGGCTGCGTGGCCTGAACGGCTCCGCGTCCAGCAGAGACAACAGGTGCCCGCTCTGGCGCTTGCTCGGCAAGACTTGTCGGCACACAGCGAAGCGCAATGCCCTGGGGTCCGCGGCGCATAGCTCGCCTATGCGGTGACGGTCAATTGGCCAAGCGTTTCGCCGTCGACGCGCTCGCCCGAGTTCCGGCTCGCCGAGGTAAGCATCCTGGTCCGGGCTTGGACGGAACCGTTGGCGTTCACGCGTGGCATGGAGGAGCTAGGGCGCGTATCGAGTCGTGATCAACGAGTCGCCCCCTGATGACTTTGATCCCAACCCTTGAGGGCAGATCCCAAAGAATGGTCGACCCCCAGCTCGGGCAGGTCGGGCCGGCGATCGCCAGCATGCTCGCTTGCGAGCGCCTTACGAGGAACTCAGAGCGTCCAGCGACGCCACGGATTTGGTGCGACAAGCTGGTGATCGGGACTGATCTGCCCACCGGTCGACACGATGTGCAGCAAGGTCCTGGCATCGACCACGTAGCGCGTCATGGCTCGCAGAATACGGCAGGGCATCCCCCGCCCTCCCGAACCTGTCGATGCAGATTGAGTCGTGATCAACGGGTAGTTCGGGTGAGAACTTTGATCCAGATTATCGAGGCGCGAAGGTGTAGGCCCGCGAGGTAGCTCTCCGGGGTCTTGTCGTACCTGGTGGCGATGCCTCGCCAGGCCTTCAGCTTGTTGATCAGCCACTCGACGGTGTTTCTCTCCTTGTAGAGGTCGGCGTCATGGCTGACGGGCCGACCACCTCTGGAGCCCTTCTTCTTCCGGTTGGCGACCTGGTTCCGCTTCTCGGGGATGAACTGGGGGCCGTCGGCCGCCTGACCGGCGGACAGGACGAAGGCCAGCGGGGCGGCACTTGCGGTCGGCGGCGAGGTGGACCTTGCTGGTCTGCCTGCCCCGCGAGCGTCCCAGGAGAGCGGCCTTCAGCCGGAGCTTCCGGCGGCGTCAGACGCGTCGTCGCTCCCCCTCGCTCGGGATCCGCTTCGGCGGCCCGTCCGCTTTGCTCTTCGACCAGGCGCCGAACTCCCGCGGCATCTCCCGCCACTGCCCGCAGGTCTTGAACCGCCAGAGCACACCCTCGAACTCTCCCTCAGCTGCTCGGGATAGGGGCCGCACTCGCCGATGAGGTGGCAACAGGTGCCTTTGACGGCGCCGGTGGCGACGGATCGGCCGACCCCGAGTGCGGTGTCGCAGCCGCCTGCGTTTGGCGGACCCGTTGCCCCCGCCCCTACGTCATTCGCGCCGTCAGGTGCGGCAGGGAACGGATGACCTGCAGGAGTAGGGGACTTCTGGCGGCTTTTGGGCTCATGTACTGCTGATCCTCACCGCGCTCCGTTGTCCGCTGGTCTGACGCTCCACCCGGCGAGAACGGTCGGTGTACGGGGGGTTGACGCACTGGTGCGCGACAGGAACTGTGTTGCACATCGAGCACTTAGTTGCGTGTTGTGCACCGTCGAGTGTGTGCCGACGCAGGGATGCAGACGCAGCCCCGCCGTCCCCCGTTCCCTGTCGGAAGGCTTCGGATGAGTACCGCGACGACGAAGAAATCAACATCGGCCCTCGCACGGGTGGATCCGGCCGTCCTCTATGTATCCGTCACGTTGTCCGCCCTCTTCGTGGCCTGGGGGGTGTTTTTCACCGACAATCTCGCCGCCGTCGCCGAGACGACGCTGAACCGGATCATCGACAGCTTCGGCTGGCTCTTCATCCTGACGAGTTCCGGGTTCGTGCTGCTGGCAGTGGTCCTCGCGTTCAGCCGGTTCGGCTCCATCCGGCTCGGGCGGGACGGTGAGCGCCCGGAGTTCAGCACCGCCTCATGGGTGGCGATGATGTTCAGCGCCGGGATGGGCATCGGCCTGATGTTCTACGGGGCGAGCGAACCGATCATGCATATGTCCAGCCCGCCGCCGGGCTCCGCGAAGGCGGGCAGCGAGGACGCGGCCCGTCTGGCGTTGGAGTACTCGTTCTTCCACTGGGCGATCCATCCCTGGGCGATGTACGCGGTGGCCGGCCTGGCGCTCGCCTACTTCGGATTCCGCAAGTGCGGCAACAGCCTGATCAGCTCCGCCTTCCGGCCGTTGCTCGGTGACCTGGTGGACGGGCCACTGGGCAAGTCCATCGACATTCTGGCGATCTTCGCCACCCTCTTCGGTTCCGCCGTCTCCCTCGGACTCGGCGCCCTGCAGGTCAACAGGGGGCTGAAAGAACTCTGGGGCGTCCCCGACTCCACCACGCTGGCTGTCTCGATCATCGCGGTCCTCACCGTCCTGTTCGTGCTCTCCGCCCTCTCCGGCGTGCACCGCGGCATCCAGTGGCTGAGCAACGGCAACATGATCCTGGCCGCCGTGCTGCTGCTGTTCGTCTTCGTCGTGGGCCCCACGGTGTTCATTCTGGAGAGCCAGACCGAGGCGCTGGGAGGCTATCTGGCCTCGCTTCCGAAGATGAGCTTCACGACGGGTGCCTTCGGCGGCGGCGAGTGGCTCTCCGGCTGGACGGTCTTCTACTGGGCGTGGTGGATCTCCTGGACGCCGTTCGTCGGGACGTTCATCGCGCGCATCTCCCGCGGCCGGACCATCCGGGAGTTCATCGTCGGTGTGATCATCGCGCCGAGCCTGGTGAGTGTCGTATGGTTCGCGATCCTCGGCGGTACCGCGCTGAATCAGGAGATGCACGGCGCCGATCTGGCCTCGGCGGTCGCCCGGGGCGAGGAGGCGGGTCTGTTCGCCACCCTGCAGCACCTTCCCTGGTTCCCAGTCACCTCGGTCCTCGTCATCGTGCTGGTCGGTCTGTTCTTCGTCAGCGGCGCCGATGCCGCCTCCGTGGTGCTGGGCATGCTCTCCTGTCGGGGCAGTATGAGCCCCGGACGCCTCGTCGTGATCCTCTGGGGCGCGCTGACCGGTCTGGTCGCGGCTGTGCTGCTGATGGCGGGTGGCCTGGAGGCGGTCAAACAGGTGGCCATCATCGCCGCGTTCCCGTTCCTCTTCGTGATGGTCGGTTTGTGCGTCTCCCTGGTGAAGGCGCTGCGCGCCGAGCCGACGGAAGGGCCGAAGCCGGTGGGTGAGCAGGAGAGCGCTGGCGCCACCGATGTCGATGCCGTCGGCGAGCCGGAGCCGGAGCCGGAGCCGGAGCCGGAGTCACGGCCGGGTCCCGGGGTGCGGTCGGCCGAGGTCGTGTCGGACTCACGGCCCGCGGGCTGACCCGGCCGGACCGAGCGAATCGCCAAGCGTGCGACTCGGCCGGATCAGACGCACGTGCGGGGCCGCATCCCGGGAATGTGCGGCCCCTCATGTGCGCT
The DNA here is from genome assembly GCF_042674225.1 of Streptomyces sp. NPDC056948. NCBI lineage: Bacteria > Bacillati > Actinomycetota > Actinomycetes > Kitasatosporales > Streptomycetaceae > Streptomyces > Streptomyces sp. NPDC056948. The sequence continues at coordinate 14,717 of NZ_JBHUQX010000025.1, read as the reverse complement.
CGGATCAGGCATCTTCCGCCCGACGGATCCGGCCGAGTCGGTCCGGTTCCCGCCGACCCCTTGACCCTCGGTGTTCTCCTCCCCGATGCTCGGTTGCGTATAGCGGTGCGTGTATCGAATGAGGCAACGCAGCCGCGCGTGTTTCCCGTCTGAGGAGCAGCTCATGGCTCACGAGGTTCGTGCCGTCGTCGCCCGGAAGAAGGGCGCACCGGTTTCCGTCGAGACGATCGTCGTCCCCGATCCCGGTCCGGGTGAGGCACTGGTCAAGGTCGAGGCGTGCGGCGTCTGCCATACCGACCTCCACTATCGCGAGGGCGGGATCAACGACGAATTCCCCTTCCTGCTGGGGCACGAGGCGGCCGGTCGTGTCGAGGCGGTCGGGGAGGGAGTCACCGGCGTCGAGCCCGGTGACTTCGTCATCCTCAACTGGCGGGCCGTGTGCGGCGAGTGCCGGGCGTGCAGCAAGGGCAAGCCCTGGTACTGCTTCGCCACCCACAACGCGACGCAGCCGATGACGCTGCTCGACGGCACTCCGCTCTCGCCCGCTCTCGGCATCGGTGCCTTCGCGGAGAAGACACTGGTCGCGGCCGGACAGTGCACCAAGGTGGACCCGGCGGCCACGGCGGCGGCAGCCGGTCTGCTCGGATGCGGCGTCATGGCGGGCTTCGGCGCCGCCGTGAACACCGGTGCCGTCGGACGAGGGGACTCTGTCGCCGTCATCGGCTGCGGCGGCGTCGGAATGGCCGCCGTCGCGGGAGCACGGCTCGCCGGCGCGAGCAAGGTCATCGCCGTCGACATCGACCAGCGCAAACTGGACCGCGCCACGGCCATGGGGGCCACCCACACCGTCGACGGCTCGAAGGGCGACGTCGTGGAGGCGGTGCGCGAACTCACCGGAGGCTTCGGCGCGGACGTCGTCGTCGAGGCGGTCGGCCGCCCCGAGACCTACCAGCAGGCCTTCTATGCCCGGGACTTGGCGGGCACGGTCGTGCTGGTCGGTGTGCCCACCCCGGAGATGAAGGTGGAACTGCCGCTGCTCGACGTCTTCGGGCGCGGCGGCTCGCTGAAGTCCAGCTGGTACGGCGACTGCCTGCCCTCGCGTGACTTCCCGGCCCTCATCGACCTGTATTTGGGTGGCCGGTTCGACCTGGACGCGTTCGTCTCCGAGACCATCGGGCTCGGTGACGTGGAGGAGGCCTTCGAGAAGATGCACGGCGGCGACGTCCTGCGCTCCGTGGTGGTGCTGTGATGGCCGGCGCACCGCGCATCGAACACCTCGTCACGAGCGGCACCTTCAGCCTTGACGGCGGCACCTGGGACGTCGACAACAACGTCTGGATCATCGGTGACGACGACGAGGTGGTCGTCATCGACGCGGCACACGATTCCGACGCCGTCCTGGAGGCCGTCGGTGACCGGCGCCTGTCGGCCGTCGTGTGCACCCACGCCCACGACGACCATGTGCGCGCGGCGCCGGATGTCGCTCTCGCCACGGGCGCACCGGTCCTGTTGCACCCCGACGACCAGGTGCTGTGGAAGACGGTCCACCCGAACCGACGGCCCGAGGGCCCGCTCGCCGACGGCGACGAGATCGTCGTGGCGGGGATCGGACTGCGCGTCCTCCACACGCCCGGACACGCGCCCGGGGCCGTGTGCCTGTATGCGCCCGACCTGGGGGCACTGTTCAGCGGCGACACGCTGTTCGCGGGCGGGCCCGGCGCGACCGGGCGCTCGTACAGCGACTTCGGCACGATCATCACCTCGATCGGTGACCGGCTGCTGACGCTCCCCGGCGAGACGGTCGTCCACACCGGACACGGCGACACGACCACCATCGAGGCGGAAGCCCCGCACCTGGAGGAGTGGGCCGCCCGCGGCTGGTGAACGAGCGCCGTCCTACCCGGCCGGGTGGCCGAACGCGCTCGGTTCCTCGTATCGAGCGAGTGCCGAGCGTGACCCGTGGACACGACCCACCCGGCCGTCACGGCCCAGGACCATCCGTCCCATCGGCCTTCCCCTGGACGAACCGCCGTGTACGCTCCCGCTCCCCTGGCCCGCTTCGATGGGTCGGTCGCCACTGATCTGCGTGACGTGACCAGCGACCCCGCGGCCCTGGACTCCTCCGGGTTCTGGGCGGTCGTCGCGGACTTCGAGGGTCGCCTGGTCTGTGCGCGCTTCGGCGATGTGCGTCCGGCGCCGGGGCCCGCTCCGGTGCTCGGGGCCTGGCGGGGACCGGCCGCCGGGGATTGGACGTCGTCGCTGGACCGCGCTGCCTACATGGCGGGCGTGCGCCGCATCCGCGAGCACATCGCGGCGGGCGACGTCTACCAGGCCAACCTCTGCCGGGTGCTCTCCGCACCCCTGCCCGACCCGGCTGCCGCCGACATCGACGCGTTGACCCTGCTGCTCGCCTGCGGCAACCCGGCACCCTACGGCGGTACGGTCCGGCTTCCCGCACACGGCGTCGAAGTCGCCACGGCCTCGCCCGAACTCTTCCTGCGCCGTACGGGCCGGACCGTCGAGTCCGGGCCCATCAAGGGCACGGGCCGCACGGTCGACGACCTGCTGCCCAAGGACCACGCCGAGAACGTGATGATCGTGGACCTGGTGCGCAATGACCTGGGGCGGGTCTGCGCCACCGGATCCGTGACCGTCCCGGCCCTGTGCGCCGTCGAGCGGCACCCGGGCCTCGTGCATCTCGTCTCCACCGTGCGCGGGGAACTGGCGGAGGGTGCGGGCTGGGCCGAGCTGCTGGCCGGGACCTTCCCGCCGGGCTCCGTGACCGGCGCGCCCAAATCCAGCGCCCTGCGCATCATCGACGCCCTGGAGACGGCGCCCCGCGGACCGTACTGCGGTGCCATCGGCTGGGTCGACGCCGACCGGGGGACCGGCGAACTGGCCGTGGGCATCCGCACCTTCTGGATCGACCGTGCCGGCCCGGCGGGGCCGGTGCTGTGCTTCGGCACGGGCGCCGGCATCACCTGGGGGTCCGACCCCGGGCGGGAGTGGGACGAGACCGAGCTGAAGGCCGCCCGGCTGCTCGGTCTGGCGTCGAGACCACACCGGGAGGCCGACGCCCTCCGCCTGCCTTGACAGCGCAGCGCGGCCGTCCTCAGACTCGTTGCCCACATCGCACAGGGTTCCTCTATATGCAACGAGGTCAACAGGTCCCATGATGACCGCGCTCCACCCGCGAGGTCTGCCCCGCCCGGGCCGGACCTTGGTGATGGGCATCGTGAACGTCACGCCCGACTCGTTCTCGGACGGCGGGCGGTGGTTCGACCCGGAACGGGCCGTCGCGCACGGCCTCACGCTCTTTGACGAGGGCGCGGACATCCTGGACGTGGGTGGCGAGTCGACCCGCCCCGGCGCCGCGCGTCCATCGGTCGAGGAGGAGCTGCGGCGCGTGCTGCCGGTCGTCCGTGAACTCGCAACTGCGGGCGCGACGGTCAGCGTCGACACCATGCGCGCCGAGGTCGCCGTCCGCGCCGTCGAGGCCGGCGCCGCTCTGGTCAACGACGTCTCCGGCGGACTGGCCGATCCGGCGATGCTGCCGCTGATGGCGCGGACCGGCAAGCCCTACGTGGTCATGCACTGGCGCGGGCACTCCGCCGGGATGCAGGCGAACGCCGTGTACGACGACGTCGTCACCGACGTGGTCGACGAGTTGCGGGCGAGAGTCGACGCGGCCCTGGAGGCCGGGATCCCCGCCGACTGTCTCATCGTCGACCCGGGGTTGGGGTTCGCCAAGCATGCCGAGCACAACTGGCGGCTGCTCGGCGGTCTCCGGGAGCTCGCCGTGCTCGGCCGGCCGGTCCTCGTGGGCGCGGCGCGGAAGTCCTTTCTTGGTCACCTGCTGACAGACCCGGGGACGGGTCGGCCCCGCCCGGCGCACCTGCGGGACGCGGCCACCTCCGCGGTGTCGGTCCTGGCTGCCGCGCAGGGCGTCTGGTGCGTGCGCGTCCACGACGTCGCTTCGACCGCCGACGCGGTGCGCGTGACCGCCCGCTGGGGTCTCGAACCCGCGGCGACGCTGCTGCCGGAGGCCCGGTTCTGAGGGGTGCCCCGCCCTGACCTGCGTTTCCTATGATGCAGGGCGTTCCGCATCACGCAACGAAAAATATGGCCGTCCGTCGTCCTCTGAACTCCTTGACAAGGGTTTGTGGGCGCCTCCAAACTGGCGTTGCGTTCACCGCAATCCGTTTCGCTATACGCACCCGAGGTGTCATGATGATTGCCGCGTGCCGTCTCGTGGATCTCCCCCGAGGCGAGGCCCACAGGCTCGACATCGACCCGCCGGTATCGGTGTTCCACACCGACGACGGCGAACTCTTCGCCATCGACGACACATGCACCCACCAGGACGCCTCGCTCGCCGACGGCTGGCTGGAGGGAGGCGAGGTCGAATGCCCGTTGCACGCCTCGAAGTTCAACCTCAAGACCGGAGCCGTCGACGCCCGGCCGGCCAAGCTCCCGGTGCGCACGCACGAGGTCTTCATCGAGGACGGCATGATCTACGTACGGCTGTCCACGGCAGCCCCGAACCTGCCTCCCTGCATCGCCGCCCGGCTCGCCGGGGGCGTCGCGTGAGGACGGTGGCCGTGGTGGGCGCGTCGCTGGCCGGTCTGTCGGCGGCGCGCTCGTTGCGCAAGCAGGGGTACGACGGACGGCTCGTCGTGATCGGCGACGAACTCCACCGCCCATACGACAGGCCGCCGCTGTCCAAGGAGTTCCTGGCCGGCGGAATCGGCGAAGCCGATCTCGCACTGGAGCCGGACGACGAGGACCTGCAAGCGGAGTGGCTGCTCGGAGCCCGCGCCGCCGGACTCGACACCACGCCCCGCGCCGTACGGCTCACCGACGGCCGGGAGGTGAGGGCCGACGGCATCGTCATCGCCACCGGCGCCGCCGCCCGGACCCTGCCCGGCATGGACGGACTGGCCGGTGTGCACACCCTGCGCACACTGGACGACGCCCGTGCCCTGCGGGACGAACTGGCCCGGGGCGGACGCCTGGTCGTGATCGGTGGCGGCTTCATCGGCGCCGAGGTCGCCTCCACGGCCTACGCCCTCGGCCTCGACGTGACCATCGTCGAGGCGGCGCCCGCACCCCTGGCCGCACCGCTCGGCGCGACCATGGGGAGCATCGTCTCCGCCCTCCACGCGGACCACGGCGTGCGCCTGTTGTGCGGCGTGGGTGTCAAGGGGCTGAGCGGCGAGAAGCGCGTGGACGCCGTCCTGCTGGAGGACGGCCGTAGCATCCCCGCCGACATCGTGGTCGTGGGTGTCGGGGCCCGTCCCTGTGTCGGGTGGCTGGAAGGATCCGGCGTCGCACTCGACGACGGCGTCAAGTGTGGTGCGGACGGCCGTACCAGCCTGGCCGGGGTGGTCGCGGTCGGCGACTGCGCTTCCTGGTACGACCCGCGCTCGGGCACCCACCGCCGCGTGGAGCACTGGACCGGCGCCCGGGAACGCCCCGACGCGGCCGTGGCCGCACTGCTGTCCTGGGGCGAATCGGAACCGGGCGTACCCAGGCCGCCGTACTTCTGGTCCGACCAGTACGGGGTGAAGATCCAGTTCGCCGGCAACGCAGCCCGCGCCGACAGCGTGACGATCGAGGAAGGCACCGAGGAGGACCGCAACGTCCTGGCCGTCTACCGGCGTGCCGGACACCCGGTCGCCGTACTCGGGATGAACCAGCCTCGGCTGTTCATGCGTTGGCGCAAGCAACTCGCGGCCACGCCGTCCTGACCGTGTCGTAGATCGCGCTTTCGCAGCCGCTGTCGCGCACGGCAGCGGCGCTGTTCCTTACCCGACGACGTCCGGTGCAGCTCGTCCCGGCGCGTGCATGACCGATCCACGACGTTTCCCGAGGAGTGCGGTGTGACCTCGACCGGCCTGCCGGAAAAGCCTGATCGCCACCCTCCCCGGATCGAGCCTTCCCATGCCCATAGCACGCCTGGACGTACGACCTGACGGGCAAACTCGAACTGGAAACATCGTCGAGAACTTCGTGGATCGCACGATCGTCGAGTGCGACTGGCTTTATCTCAAGCACGTCGTCGAGAGCGGATAGGACGTCAGCCGGTCGGTGGAGCTTTTCGACCGCGTCAACCGGCAGGACTTCGACGCGTGCGAGCGCTGTCAGCCCGGGATCAACTCCCGGCTGTACGCCAAGGGCGGAGTCCTCGTGCCCAGTGAGCATCACATCGGCGAGTTCCACGCATTCGTCCAGGAGCGTCTGGGCGCGGGACGGCCGCGGTAGCGGCGGTCCCCGGCGGGTCGGAGGCCGGTGCTCAGGCGGTCGGCGAAGGCGGTGCGGCGGGCTCAGCCCAGGTAGCCCATCCGATGGCTGATCTCGTCCGCGCCCTTGACCAGCACCGGAGCGAGCTCGTACATACGGTCCTCGGTGAGGCGGTACGCGGGTCCGGAGGCGCTGAGCGCCGCGATGACCTCTCCGTCCCGGTCGCGGACCGGCGCCGCCATGGCGTGCAGCCCTACCTCGAACTCCTCCAGGGTCCAGGAGTAGCCCCGCTCAAGAGCCTCGGCGAGGTTCTTCTCCAGCTTGGTCTTCGCGGTCAGGGTGCGAGGCGTCAACTTCTTCAGGCCGGCCTCGGACAGCAGCGTGGCGCGCTCCTTCGCGGGCATGTGGGCCAGCAGGATCTTGCCGCTGGAGGTGGCGTGCAGCGGAGTCAGCTGGCCAACCCAGTTGAACGCTGTGATGGCACCCGGACCTCGCACCTGGTACAGGTTGATCGCGTAGCGCTCCTGCATCACGGCGAGGTTCACGGTCTCGCCGATCTCGTGGGCGAGACGCTCGCAGACCGGGCGGCTCTGCTGGGTGATGTCGATGCGTCCCGTGACCGCGCCGGCGAGGCGGACGAGACCGAAACCGAGGCGGTACTTGCCGCGCTCACCCGCCTGCTCCACCAGGCCGCGCACCTCCAGAGCACCGAGCAGCCGGAACGCGGTGGACTTGTGGACATCGATTTCGGCGGCCACTTCGCTGACGCCGGCCTCGCCGCGCTGGGCCAGGATTTCCAGCACGGTGACGGCGCGGTCGACGGACTGCACCCCACCTGTCGGCGCACTTGTCGTTTCGGAATCTGGATGGTAGTTGCTCACGACGCAACTATACGGGCGATAAACATAGCCGCCACTGTGCAGGTCACAGGCTTGGTACAGACCCTTCGCAAGTTGCGCTGTTCGCAACCTGGTGCGCATAGAGATACCGGCGCTAGCATGCCGCGCACTCTCTACGGCACGAGCGAGACGAGGCCCCATGGCTCACTTGCAGTACGACTTCGTCATCGTCGGTGGTGGATCGGCCGGCAGTGCACTGGCCAACCGGCTCTCCGCGGACCCCGGCAACCGGGTGCTGGTCCTGGAGGCGGGCAGGCCCGACTATCCCTGGGACGTCTTCATTCACATGCCCGCGGCACTGACCTACCCGATCGGCAGCCGCTTCTACGACTGGAAGTACGAGTCCGAACCCGAGCCCCACATGGGCGGCCGGCGCGTCTATCACGCGCGCGGCAAGGTGCTGGGGGGTTCCAGCAGCATCAACGGCATGATCTTCCAGCGCGGAAACCCCATGGACTACGAGCGCTGGGCGGCCGACCCCGGCATGGAGGCCTGGGACTACGCGCACTGCCTGCCGTACTTCCGGCGGATGGAGAACTGTCTCGCCGCTGACCCGGACGACGAGTTCCGCGGTCACGACGGCCCCCTGGTCCTCGAACGCGGCCCGGGGACCAACCCGCTCTTCGAGGGCTTCCTCAAGGCCACCGAGGAGGCGGGCCACGCTCCCACCGACGACGTGAACGGCTACCGGCAGGAAGGTTTCGCCCGGTTCGATCGCAACGTCCACCGGGGACGCCGTCTGTCGGCCGCGAAGGCGTACCTCAAGCCCGTGCGGAAGCGGCCCAACCTCACCGTCACCACACGCTCCCTGGTCACCCGCGTCCTCTTCGAAGGCAAGCGGGCTGTCGGCGTGGAGTACCGGCGCGGTCGAGGCAGACCCCGGCAGGTGCGTGCCGGTGAGGTCATCCTCTGCGGAGGCGCGATCAACTCCCCGCAGCTGCTTCAGCTCTCCGGGGTCGGGAACGCCGAGGAACTGCGCGCGCTTGGCGTCGACGTCGTACACGATCTGCCGGGCGTCGGCGAGAACCTCCAGGACCACCTGGAGGTGTACATCCAGTACGCCTGCAAGCAGCCCGTGTCCATGCAGCCGCACCTCGCGAAGTGGCGCGCCCCGTTCATCGGCCTGCAGTGGCTCTTCCGTACGGGCCCTGCCGCGACCAACCACTTCGAGGCGGGCGGCTTCGTCCGCGGCAACGAGGACGTGGACTACCCCAACCTGATGTTCCACTTCCTGCCCGTCGCGGTCCGCTACGACGGCTCCGTGCCCGCCGGCGGACACGGATACCAGGTGCATGTCGGACCCATGTACTCCGACGCCATCGGCTCGGTGAAGATCAAGAGCAAGAACCCTGCCGAGCATCCCGCGCTGCGCTTCAACTACCTGTCCACCGAGCAGGACCGCCGCGAGTGGATCGAGGCCGTCAGGGTGGCCCGGAGGTTGCTCAACCAGCCCGCCATGGCTCCGTACAACGCCGGGGAGATCTCACCCGGACCGTCCGTCGAGACCGACGAGGAGATCCTCGCCTGGGTCGCCGAGGACGGCGAGACCGCGCTGCATCCGTCATGCACCTGCAAGATGGGCACCGACGAGATGGCGGTCGTGAACCCGGCCGACCTGCGGGTGCACGGGGTGCAGGGGCTGCGGGTCGTGGACGCGTCCGTCATGCCCTACATCACCAACGGCAACATCTATGCGCCGGTGATGATGATCGCGGAGAAGGCGGCCGACCTCATCCTCGGCAAGGAGCCGCTGCCGCCGTCTGCCGCCACGTACTATCGCTACCGCGACGCAGGCGCGTAACCTGCAGTTTTCATAGAGCCGATCGGCCCGGATCAAGGTGTTCCGGGCCTGCCGGCGTCGTGTTCTTTGGGCTGCCTCCTTGGCAAAACCGTCATCGGCCGACCCCTTGACGTGGGTTCCCGCCTTCCGCAGAGTGTTCCACCACAAGCAATACGGTGCACGATGCGCAACGCGATTCGCTCGAAGGGCTCCCGACGTGGCAGACCTGTTCGTGGATGGAAAGTGGCGGGATCCGGTGGCCGGAGGACACCGGGACATCCGCTGTCCCGCCGACGGCACGCTCTCGGTGACCGTGTCCGAAGGCACCCGCCCCGACGCCGAGGCGGCCATCGCCGCAGCCCGCCGGGCCTTCGACGAAGGGCCATGGCCGCGTACCCCCGAGCGCGAGCGCGGCGCGCTCCTCCTGCGCACCGCCGACATCCTCGAACGCGACGCCGACGCGTTCGCCCGCGCCGAATCGCTGGACACCGGCAAACGGCTGGTGGAAAGCGAGTACGACATCGCCGACGTCGTCTCCTGCCTCCGCCACTACGCAGGCCTCGGCGGTACCGACGCCGGCCGGGTGATCGACACCGGCCGCGAGGACGCGGTCAGTCGCGTCGTGTACGAGCCGATCGGCGTGTGCGGACTGATCACTCCCTGGAACTACCCGCTGCTGCAGGCGAGCTGGAAGGTCGCCCCGGCACTCCTCGCCGGCAACACGATCGTCCTCAAGCCCAGCGAACTCACCCCCTCCACATCGATCCTCCTGATACGGGCCCTGGAGGAGGCCGGACTCCCGGACGGAGCGGCCAACCTCGTCCTGGGGACAGGGCCCGAGGTGGGCGCACCGCTCGCCGAGCACGCCGCCGTCGACATGGTCTCCTTCACCGGCGGCCTGGACACCGGAAGACGCATCATGGCCACCGCAGCCGCGACCGTGAAGAAGGTCGCCCTGGAACTCGGTGGCAAGAACCCCAATGTCGTCTTCGCAGACGCCGACTTCGAGACGGCCGTGGACTTCGCTCTCACGGCCGTCTTTCTGCATTCCGGGCAGGTCTGCTCGGCCGGCGCCCGGCTGATCGTCGAGGACGCGCTGCACGACCGGTTCGTCGACGAGGTGGTACGCCGTGCCCGGCGGATCCGCCTGGGCGGTCCCTTCGATCAACAGGCCGACACCGGCCCGCTGATCTCCGCACAGCACCTGGCGAAGGTCGAGGAGTATGTCGCGGCCGGACTCGCCGAAGGCGCCGTCCTGCGCTGCGGTGGCACGCGCCCCGGCGACTCGAACCTGGCCGACGGTCACTACTACCCGCCCACCGTGCTCGACGAGTGCGGTCAGGACATGCGCGTGGTCCACGAGGAGTCCTTCGGACCCGTGCTCACCGTGGAGCGCTTCACCGACGAGGACGACGCCGTACGCATCGCCAACGACACCGAGTACGGACTCGCCGGCGCCGTCTGGACGCAGGACGCCGGAAAGGCCCAGCGGGTCGCCCGCCGACTGCGTCACGGCACGGTGTGGATCAACGACTACCACCCCTATGTGCCGCAGGCGGAATGGGGTGGGTTCGGGCACTCCGGCGTGGGCCGGGAGCTCGGACCGACCGGCCTCGACGAGTACCGGGAACCCAAACACATCTGGCAGAACATCCAACCCCGGCCGCAGCACTGGTTCCGCGGCTGAACGCCGAAAAGAGGTCGAACATGACCCCAGCAACGACCGAGGCGCCGCGGCGGCGCGACATGCCCCAGGACTCGGCACCGACCCCGGTCATCTCCGTGCGCGAGCTGTGGAAGGTGTTCGGGCCGAAGGCGAACCAGGTGCCCGGCTCCGAGGAACTGCGCGGGCTCACCCGCCGCGAACTGATGGACCGCACCGGATGCACCGCCGCCGTGCGCGACGTGAACTTCGAGGTGGCGCCCGGCGAGGTGTTCGTCGTCATGGGCCTGTCCGGTTCCGGCAAGTCCACCCTGGTGCGCTGTCTGACCCGGCTCATCGAACCCACCGCGGGCGAGATCCTCTTCGAGGGCGAGGACATACGCGACGCGGACGCGAGCCGCCTTCGGGAACTGCGCCGCAGCAAGTTCTCCATGGTCTTCCAGCACTTCGGGCTGCTGCCGCACCGCAGGGTCGTCGACAACGTGTCGTTCGGGCTGGAGATCCGCGGCATGAGCAGAGCCGAGCGCACCAAGCGTGCGCTGGAGGTCGTCGAACTCGTCGGTCTCTCCGGATACGAGAACTCCTACCCCGACCAGCTCTCCGGCGGCATGCAGCAGCGCGTGGGCCTTGCCCGCGCCCTGGCAGGCGACCCTGACGTCCTCCTCTTCGACGAGCCCTTCTCGGCACTCGACCCGCTGATCCGCCGTGACATGCAGAACGAGGTCGTCCGCCTGCACCACGAGGTCGGCAAGACGATGGTGTTCGTCACCCACGACCTGTCCGAGGCGCTGCGGCTGGGCGACCGCATCCTCATCATGCGCGACGGCAGGATGGTCCAGTGCGGCACCGGCGACGAACTGGTCGGCGCCCCCGCCGACGACTACGTACGCGACTTCGTCCGGGACGTGCCCCGCGGTGACGTGCTGACCCTGCGGTGGATCATGCGACCGGCGGGGCCCGACGACCCCCTGGACGGTCCCGAGCTGGGCCCGGACGTCGTGGTGAAGGAGGCCACCCGGGCGGTGCTCGCGGCCGAGAAACCGGCCAAGGTCGTCGAGAACGGCAAGCTGCTCGGCATAGTCGGCGACGAGGAGATCCTCGCGGTGGTCGCCGGGCAGGAAGGCGACGCGTGATGACCGTCGCCGTGGAGAATACAGAGAGACCCGAGAGAACCGGGACCGAGGAGCCGCCGGCGCCCGCCCGGCGCGAGCGTACGGTCAACCGCGGCGTGGTCGTGGCCGCGATCCTGCTCGTCTGGCTCGTGCTCTTCGCCGTGCTGCGCGGCAGACAGACCCTGTCCCTCGCCGCGGCCGACCTGACCGATCTGCACCGGTGGTTCAACGACGTCAACGACTCGATCGGCGCGAACCGCAACTCCAACCCGCTCTTCCTCTACTTCTTCAACGAGATCCGCCTGGTCATCGACACCCTGGTGACCTTCGTCCAGGAACTGATCTCGCAGCCGACCCCGGGCCGGCCGGTACCGCAGATCGGCTGGCTCGGTGTCGTCGGCGTCGCCGGGTACGTCTCCTGGGCCCTGGGCAACTGGCGGGTCGCGCTGCTGACGGTGGCCGGCTTCACCTTCCTGGGCCTTCAGGGCCTGTGGCAGGAGAGCATGGACACCCTGGCGCTCACCCTCTCCGCCGTCTTCGTGGCGCTGCTGTTCGCGATCCCCCTGGGGGTGTGGGCAGGGCTGTCGGACCGGTTCCACCGGATCATGACGCCGTTCCTGGACTTCATGCAGACGATGCCGACCTTCGTCTACCTGGCACCCCTGACGCTGTTCTTCCTGATCGGCCCGGCCTCCGCCACGATCGCCACCGCGATCTACGCGGCACCACCGGCGATCCGCATCACCGCGCACGCCATCCGCTCAGTACCGGAGGCCACCGTCGAGGCAGCGGACTCCATGGGCGCGACGCGGCGGCAGGCGCTGCTGAAGGTCCTGCTGCCGATGTCCAAACGGACCGTGGTGATGGGTGTCAACCAGACCATCATGGCCGCCCTGGCCATGGTGACCATCGCGGCCCTGATCAACGCGCCCGGCCTGGGAGCGACGGTCGTCCAGGCCCTGCAGTCGCTGGACGTCGGCACGGCGTTCAACGCCGGTCTGGCCATCGTCGTCCTGGCCATCGTGCTGGACCGGGTCACCACCGCGGCGAGCGGACGGGCGGACACGGCCCGGGGCTCGGACAGTCCCTTCCTCAAGTGGCGGCGGCAGTTGCTGATGGCCGGGGGAGTGGCGGCGGCGGTGCTGGTGTACCTGTCGCACATGTATGTATGGGCGGCCGAGTTCCCCGGCGAGGGCGGCATCGGCAGCACCATCGCCAAGGCGGCGACCGACGTGACCACCTGGGCACAGGACAATCTGGCGGGCCTGACCAACGCCTTCCGCGACGTCCTCACCAACGGCCTGCTCAACCCGTTCCAGACCCTGCTGACCGACTCCCCGTGGTGGCTCGTCGGCGCCGCCCTCGTCGCGCTCGGCTCGGTGCTCGGCGGATGGCGAGCCGGGGCCACGACCGTCGTGTGCGTGGGCCTGCTGGTCGGTACCGGCGTGTGGTCGGACGCCATGACCACGCTGGCCTCCACCGCGGTGGCGACCGTGCTGGTGATGCTGCTCGGCGTCGTCCTCGGCGTGTGGATGGGAAGCAGCGCGCTCGTCGACCGGCTGCTCAGGCCCTCCCTGGACGCGGCCCAGGTCATGCCGCCGTTCGTCTACCTCGTGCCGTTCCTCGCGCTGTTCGGCGCGACACGGTTCACGGCCATCGTCGCCGCCATCGTCTACGCGGCACCCGTCGCCATCAAGATCATCGCCGATGGGGTGCGGGCCGTGCCCGAGACCACCGTCGAAGCGGCCATGTCCACCGGGTGCAACACCTGGCAGATCATCACCAAGGTCCAACTGCCCATGTCGCGCGGCGCCCTGACCCTCGCGACCAACCAGGGCCTCATCTACGTGCTGTCGATGGTCGTCGTCGGCGGCCTGGTGGGAGCGGGCGCCCTCGGCTACGACGTCGTGGCCGGGTTCTCGCAGGGCCAGCTGTACGGCAAGGGACTGGCGGCCGGTCTCGCCATCGTCCTGCTCGGAGTCATGTTCGACCGGATCACTCAGGCAGCGGCTCGCCGCGCCGGCGCATAAGGAGCACCTCACCATGGCACGACACTGGAGAGCCGGCGCGGCCGGCCTGGCCGTCCTCGGCCTCACCCTCACGGCCTGCGGGGGCGCGAAGGTCGGCGACGACAACGCGGGGGGCTCGGACAGCTCGGGCAAGTGCGGCACCTTCAACCTCGCGATCAACCCGTGGGTGGGTTACGAGGCGAACGCGGCGGTCCTCGCGTACGTCGCGGAGCACGACCTCGGCTGCAAGGTCGAGCAGAAGGACCTGAAGGAGGAGATCGCCTGGCAGGGCTTCGGGACCGGCGAGGTCGACGCCGTCGTCGAGAACTGGGGCCACGACGATCTGAAGAAGAAGTACATCACCCAGCAGAAAACGGCCGTCGAAGCGGGCCCGACCGGCAACAAGGGCCTCATCGGCTGGTACGTGCCGCCGTGGCTGGCGAAGGCGCACCCGGACATCACCGACTGGAAGAACCTGAACAAGTACGCGTCGAAGTTCAAGACCTCGGAGTCGGGCGGCAAGGGCCAGCTCCTCGACGGAGATCCGTCGTACGTCACCAACGACGAGGCGCTGGTCAAGAACCTCAAGCTGGACTTCAAGGTGGTGTACGCGGGCAGCGAGACCGCGCTCATCCAGGCCTACCGCAACGCCGAGAAGAACAAGGAATGGGTGATCGGCTACTTCTACGAGCCGCAGTGGTTCCTGTCCGAGGTGCCGTTGAAGAAGGTCAGCCTGCCCGAGTACAAGACGGGCTGCGACGCCGACGCCGAGAAGGTCGCGTGCGACTACCCCGTGTACGAGCTCGACAAGATCGTCAGCGCCAAGTTCGCCAAGTCGGGCAGCCCGGCCTATGACCTGGTGAAGAAGTTCAACTGGACGAACGACGACCAGAACACCGTGGCCAAGTACATCGCGGTGGACAAGATGGCGCCCGAGGCCGCGGCGAAGAAGTGGGTCGAGGCCAACCGCGACAAGGTCGACGCCTGGATCAAGTAGGGCGTACGACTGCC